>JBFRWE010000343.1:0-12473 GCA_051439345.1 Xenococcaceae cyanobacterium | reverse complement strand
TCGGGGATGTTTAGTCTACCGCCTGTTCCTCCTGCTACTACTGCTCTCAATCCTTTTTTTAAAGTGGTTATGGTACTGGGTTTAAGATTTAGATTAACTCTTTCTTGCTGGTAGCGATCGCTATCTGAGTTTAATAAGTGAGGCTTCACTACATAGCCACCATTGGCAACCGCAGAAAACATCACAGCTACTTGCAGGGGTGTAGCTAAGGTAAAACCCTGACCGATGGACATATTGACTGTATCCCCACTAGTCCAACCCCAATTATTGAATCTTTTCCGTTTCCAAGTATCATCAGCAATTAAACCAGCCGTCTCCCCTGTCAACTCAATGCCTGTTTTGCGTCCAAAGCCATAATTACGCGCCCATTTAATTAAAGCTTGACCTCCTACCCCACGACCAATTTGACCATAAAAAGTATTACTACTCCAAGCTAATGCACCCACATAACCCATACGACCAAAACCTCTTTTATTCCACTCTCTAAATAAAGTTCCATTCACATTTAGAGCAGGATAAGTACCTAAAATAGTATTGGGAGGATATTTACCTGATTCTAATCCTGCTGTTGCTGTCACCACTTTAAAAGTAGATGCTGGCGGAAAACCCCGTAAAGCCATATTGAGAAAAGGATTTCCCTGAGATTGTAATTGTTTCCAAGTTTCGGGGGTGATGCGGTCAGAAAAAATATTAGGATTAAAACTAGGATAGCTCACCAGGGCTAACACTGCTCCATTAGTTGGATTTAGAACTACAATTGCACCTTTTCTGTTTCCTAGAGCTTGTTCGGCTGCTTTTTGAACTTCAAGGTCTATAGTTAAATTAAGGCTTTCTCCAGACATAGAGGGATTTTCTCCGAGAAATCGCCGGACTCTCCCACTACCATCTACTTCTAGCTTTAAGCCACCCCATTTCCCCCGCAATTTTTGCTCGAAGTTTGCCTCTACACCCATTTTGCCAATTACGTCTCCGAGAAGATAACCATCTTGTTTTCTGCGAGATAGTTCTTCTGGGTTAATTTCTCTGGTGTAACCAAGAACATGAGCAGCTAATTGATTATGAGGATAGTGACGTACTTTACCAATATCTACCTCTACCCATTTAAGTTCATGACGATATTCTTCGATCGCCGTAATTTGAGCAGTAGTAAGATTATGAGCAATGGGAATAAGAGTTGAATACCTATAACCTGCTTGTTCAACTCGCTGTTGAATCTTTTCTGCTGGTATTTCTAAGATAGTAGCTAAAATATGCCTAATTTCTGGCCATTTTTCTTGTTTTTGCGCTTTGGGCCACAAATAAGCCGAATAAGATAAGCGATTAGTGGCTAATGTTCTGCCTTGGCGGTCAAATATATTTCCTCTAACTGGTGGTTTGGGAATAATACGAGTTCGATTATTTTCAGCTTTAGCAAGATTATCTTTTCCTTCTGTTAACTGTAGATAAGCTAAACGCCAACCAATTCCACCAAAGAAAAAGGAGCTAACGATCGAGATGATAAATACAGACTGAAACTGTTGTCCTACAGTCCGACTGTTATCTTTATGTTTAACTTTAGAGAAAGAACCAATAATAGCCATAGGATTTTTATCCTAACAATTAAGAGAGAAAAATTAGGTAGATAAGTTATTGCAATTGTGTTTAAGCTATGAACATTTGAAAATGGTCAAGTACGTAGTAATTGTTGATCGATCGGGTTTTTACTTTTTTATAATTGGTAAACTTAGTTACATCTAGATCTACTAAATAGAAGTTTAATTTTACTTGATATTTGTTGTGGTTGTGGGAAGGTATTAAGACCGCGACAGCGATTACTGAAGTTCTCGCGCAGTATCAGCCAAAGCAGATCGCTATCGGGATAGGACAAACTATGCTAATGTTTGGTTGTTTTACTACTGACTTAAGTAGCCGAGCCAAATTGAATAGGATAGAACATTCTATTTTTTCCCCTTTCCTTTATTTTATCTATAGCAGTACAAATTTAGTTTAACAAAAAAAAAACTGTAGGGGCGTAACGCGAAACGCCCCTACATTCAACATTGTGTCCTAAAGAATTTGCGTACTGCTATATTTTGGATTGCCAATTCTAATTGGAGTTTCCTCAGTAAAGAGACCTAGACTCAACTGAGTAATGATATCTACGTAGTTAATATCAGAGCTATTTCCGCTCAAGGCATGAGATGACATTAAGAATATAAGCAATTTAAAATGGGGTAATTTAACTCTAATTTATCGATCTAATCATAATTATTAAAGTATGTTTTCCTTTCTAGTGATTTTCATTTTTATCCTGGGTTGGATATTTATATTAGTGCAATTAGTAGACCAGATTTTTATTATCAATAAAAAAATAAAAGCACAAGCTTCATCTTTAACTTTTATCAGCATATCTTTAGCTTTATCATTTGTGGTCTCAATGATTAGCTTTTATTTAGTACTCAATTTTTTATTTGAATTACCTACTTATTTAGGGTTAGAAACAAAACAGCAAGATTTTGAAGCTTTAATTTCTCAACAAGATTGTCTACCTCTAACCAACGCTATTCAACAAACAGAAAGTCAAATAGGCCAACAAGAAAATCATCGTTATTTAGAAGAAACTGCCCATCTGTTTACACTGAAACTGGAATATCAAAAAGCAGCCGATAAATTTCAAGAACAAGTAAAAATATACAAAAATTTAGAATTATCGGCAGAAGCACAAAAATATGCTCAACAAATTAGTACTAGACTTGAAGAACAATCAAAACTATTTACCCAACGAAAGACTATTACAACAAATAAAGAAGGAATTAAAAAAGTTTATAAATTACTGGACAAAATGGATAAAATTGAGCAAGAAAGATTACGATTGATCGAGCAAGTTAAACAACAATGCAATAATACTGCTTAATCTAGCAATAGTTTAATCGATAGAAAAAATATGCAACAGATTGACTGGCTAATCGTTTTACTGTACCTTATTTTGACGATGGGTTTAGGGCTGTACCTATCTCGTCGAGCAGCTAAAAGTTTAGTCGATTTTTTTGTTTCTGGTCGATCGCTACCGTGGTGGTTAGCAGGTACTAGTATGGCAGCTACTACCTTTTCGATCGATACGCCTCTATATATCTGTGGTGTAGTTGGCAGTAGAGGGATTGCTGGAAACTGGGAATGGTGGAGTTTTGGCATTTCCCACATAGTCTTAATTTATATCTTTGCCCGACTATGGCGAAGATCGGAAGTTGTTACTGATGCAGAGTTAACCGAAATTCGCTACGGAGGGAAAACCGCAGCTATCTTAAGAGGAACTAAAGCTTTTCTATTTGCTATTCCTATCAATTGTATCGGTATTGGTTACGCCATGCTAGCAATGGTTAAAGTAGTTGATGCCCTAGAATTGTGGCAGAGTTTAGGGTTTTCTCCTGGTGAAAACGGGAAAATTTGGAGTGTAATCTGTGTTAGCCTATTTGTACTTTTATATTCTAGCTTTTCTGGTTTGTGGGGCGTAGTTGCTACCGATTTCTTTCAATTTTTCTTAGCTTTATTTGGCGCGATCATTGTAGCTATAGTAGCAGTTAATCATGTCGGTGGTATTCATGAATTAATTCCTCAAGTACAACAAGCAAGTAATATTGATATATTATCTTTCTTTCCTTTAACTCTCAATAATGGGGGACTGAGTTGGAGTGATGTAGCAGGAATTTCCGCCACCACTTTTTCTGCTTACTTATTTATTCAATGGTGGTCATTTCGTCGTAGTGATGGAGGAGGGGAATTTGTCCAAAGATTAGCAGCAGCTAAAGATGAAGCCGAAGCAGAGAAATCTGCTTGGTTTTTTAATATTCTTCACTATATTGTACGGACATGGCCCTGGATTTTGGTTGCTTTAGTAGCAATAGTAATTTATCCAGATTTGAGCGACCTGGAGTTAGGTTATCCTAAATTAATGTTAGATTTTTTGCCCCCTGTGCTTTTAGGGTTAGTAGTTGCTTCTCTCATTGCTGCTTTTATGAGTACTGTCTCCACTTCCATTAATTGGGGTGCATCATATTTAACTAATGATTTGTATCGACGCTTCATTAAACCAGATGCCAGTCAAGCAGAATTAGTATTGATGGGTAGATTAGCATCTGTCTTAGTAACATTATTAGGGGCAGTGGCTGCTTTTGTTGCTACCGATATTACTACCGTTTTCCGCTTAGTAATTGCCATTGGTACTGGTCCTGGTTTAGTTTTAATCTTACGTTGGTTTTGGTGGCGCATTAATGCAGCAGCAGAATTAGCAGCAATGGTAAGCGGTTTTTTGATTGGTTTAATTACCAGTATTAATCCCGAATTTAATAATATTTTCCCTGATTTTGGTTATAAATTATTATTTATTTCCTCAATTACTGCTGCTATTTGGTTAATAGTAATGTTTCTTACTTCACCAGAAGACGATGCTATCTTAGATGAATTTTATCGAAGAGTACGCCCAGGAGGAATAGGTTGGCAACCTCAACAACAAAGAACTGGTATTCCTCCAGCCATGAATTTATCTAAAGAATTAGGCAAGATATTAGCTGCTATTCTGTTATTATTTGGTTCGATGTTTGCGATCGGTGGTTTTTTATTGTTACAGTCTTCAACTGGCTGGATTTGTCTGGTGGTTGCTGTCGTGGGCGGATTTTGGTTACGTCAATTAAATAAAAAAAAGATAGCCCCTATGCCTAGACCTGGTTTAGACGATGAAGATTAGGGTGAGCAATGCCTCTCTCTTCGATCTCTACGCGGTTGTCGGTAAAAAATGGCGGACAAAAGTTTAGAAGTTTTACTCCATGAGAAATCGATCGCGAAATCTATTTCGCGATCTAAATAGATTCTGTTTGAGCCTGAGTCCGAAAACCTATTGCTAGCTCCACTAAATTTACTGTTCTTACTTTTCAATCTGTTTAGTACTTTTTTTAGATCGGACGTGTTATTTAATTCTCATTAGATTCACCTAGAATATTAAGGAAGATTGCATTAGGCTTAATAATAGTTTGCAATTGCCACCTCAAAATTTCCCTTATGGTTGAACAAATTAAGCCTCAATATTCTGTTGCTTGGATTACTCAAATAAATGAAATTCCTCAAGCTGAATGGGATGCTTTAGCTGCCCCCCTAGAAACCCCTTTTTTAGAATGGGAATGGCTCAATAATATTGAAACCTCTGGTAGTGCTATTCCCCGTGCTGGTTGGCAACCTTGTCATTTAACAGTATGGAGAGATAGACAACTAGTTGCTGCTGCCCCTCTTTACATTAAAGGACATAGCTATGGAGAATTTGTTTTCGATCATCAATGGGTCGATCTATCTTATCGTTTGGGAGTGGAATATTATCCTAAACTCTTAGGCATGAGTCCTTTTACTCCTGCTGTTGGTTATAGATTTTTAATTAACCCAGGAGAAGATGAAGATGAGATGACGGAGATTATGGTAGCAGCGATCGAGCATTTTTGCGATAGTAATCATCTTTCTGGTTGTAATTTCCTGTTTGTCGATCCTGACTGGAAAGAAGTTATGGAACGCCATGGTTTTAGTAGTTGGTTACATCATAGTTATATTTGGTCAAATCGCGAGTTTAATAGTTTTGATGACTATCTCAAAATGTTTAATGCTAACCAGCGTCGCAATATTAAGCGGGAAAGAAAAGCAGTAAACAAAGCAGGATTAGAAATGAAAATTTTTACAGGGGAAGAAATTCATCCTGATTTATATCCTTTCATTTATCGTTTTTATAGTAGTACTTGCGATAAATTTTACTGGGGAAGTAAGTATCTAACTCGCAAGTTTTTTGAGCAACTTTATCCTCACTACAGTCATAGAGTTGTTTTAGTAGTGGCTTATCCAGAAGATAATAATAAACGTCCTGTGGGTATGTCTTTTTGCTTACAAAAAGATCAAAAATTATATGGACGCTATTGGGGATGTTTTCAAGAATATGATTGTCTACACTTCGAGGCTTGCTATTATAAACCCATTGAATGGGCAATAAATAATAATATTAGAACTTTTGATCCCGGTGCGGGAGGTAGCCATAAAAGAAGAAGGGGATTTCCGGCTACACCTAATTATAGTTTACATCGTTTTTATCATCGTAGACTGAAT
The DNA here is from genome assembly GCA_051439345.1 of Xenococcaceae cyanobacterium. GTDB lineage: Bacteria > Cyanobacteriota > Cyanobacteriia > Cyanobacteriales > Xenococcaceae > JASJDJ01. The sequence goes on along the minus strand of JBFRWE010000343.1, from coordinate 6,362 downwards.
CAAATTTTGCGTTCTTATATTGATAGAATTAATGAGATGGAACAAGAAGAAATAGAAGCAATTAATAATGATTTACCTTTTAGCAAACCAGAAATAAATTTTGAAATAGATAGTTAAAAAAGCTTTATTTTTATTATTTTTAGGATTGTCGAAACACAAAAGAGCGATCGCTGTATTGATAGCAATGTTTCACACAAATATAGCAATCATAGGTGAATCATGAAAAAAATTTTAGTGTGAAGCACCTTGCTCGCGGGAGCAAGACGCTCGCACTTTCTCACCAATGATTTACGATTGCTAATGATTATGTTTAATATTGATTAAAATTTTTGTTTTCTTTTTTTTGTTAACCATCCTAAACTACCAACAGTTAACAAAGCCAAAGCTGCATTTGTACGTGGTTCTGGTACTTCAGTTATCGATCCAAATCCTACTCCTTTTCTACCCCAATCAAGTCCTTTAATGCCTTGATAACGAACTATAAAGTCGGCTAATTCAAATTTAGTAACTTCAGGATCAAAAATAATTTCTAAGGAAAATAATTCTGAATGTTTATTTCTAACACCTCCATAACTGTATTTACAATTACGAGTATTACCTCCACTATTAAAACAAACATCAGCATGATCTAAATGATGAGGTAATGAACCATCTAAGACGGTAGTACTAAAAATACCTTCTGAACTAGCATTTTTAATAGTAGCATCAGTGTTAAAACCGAATACAGATACTCTAGATTTAACACCATGACTAGATGTGTTTTTCAGTAAAACATCAAACGCTGCTATGGTTTCTCGATCGGAATTTGTAAATCTTGTGAGTTGTAAATTGGCTTGAGAAGAAAGACCAAATATATCTTTTCTGTCAACAATACCATCAAAACGAATAGTAAAAGATTTATCAATGTCTTCTGCCGTTATATGAGAAACTTTACCTGAACTGATTGTAAAAGCAGAAGCAGATAAAGAAGCAAAAATAGCAATACTTGTAGTAGCCAGAGACAAACTAGCTAAGTAAAAATATTTTTTATTCATTACCGAAAATAAAATCTTTATTTTAAAATAACTAATACTACCTAAAAATATCTTGAATTCAGCATATATGTCTAGCCAATCCAGATAACTTTGTTCAAAATTATTGATAAGTTTATGATGATTTAAAATATTTTGAATTGTTTTTAAATATTTGTCTTTTGGGTAAAAAAGTAATCTTAAATATCTTGACCTTGAAATATATAGTTACTTCATAAAAATGTAATGTCAAGATAATATGAATAAAAAAACAACAAATAAAAATATGGTTCTCTATAATTCAATTGGTAAAGGATATAGCCATAGCAGAAAACCTGACCAAAGAATCGTGCAGTATCTAATTAATTTATTAGATTTACCCTTAGGCAGTGTAATTGCTGATATCGGCGCAGGAACAGGTAATTATAGTAATGCGATCGCCGAAAAAGGATATCAAGTAATAGCTATTGAACCATCTTCTATCATGCGTAGTCAGGCTGTCGATCATCCCCATGTACGTTGGCTGAGTGCTAAAGCTGAAAAAATTCCCTTGCCAAATAATTCAGCAGATGGGGCAATAATTATCTTAGCACTACATCATTTTAGCAATCGACTGGCTGCTATTCAAGAAATAAATCGCCTAGTTGGTGATGGCAAGATAGTAATTTTTGCTTTTGAACAGAGCAAAATTCCTTCTTTTTGGCTAACTGATTATTTTCCTTACTTTATTCGCGATACCAAAGATACTTTTCCACCAATTGAGATAATTGCTGCTGAAATTAGGCAAATAACTCATAAAACTGTCGAAATAATTAATTTTCCGTTGCCTAAAGATATCAAGGATTTATTTGCTGCTGCGGGTTGGAATAGACCAGAACTTTATTTAGATCCTAATGTTCGCGAGGGAATTTCCTCTTTTGCCAAGATGCCTATAGAAGAAAAAGAAAAAGGGATAAAGCAATTAACAGAAGATTTAAATAATGGTAATTGGGATAAGAAATATGGCAAGTTAAAAACCCAAGGAAGTTATGATGCGGGTTATCGTTTTCTAGTGATTGGGAATTAATACCGTTTTCATTCTAATCAAATATTATGGTTAGACAATTGGCTTAGCTTTTCTGGCTTTTTGTACACTTTCTCGACATACAATTTAGTCAAACCAGGCTCTAGGAATCTCAAAATATTCTCTATTGTCATTACTAACAATAAACATTCCTCTTTCTAAACCTGTTCTTACCTGTAATCCCTCAGAATAAAAATCACCCTGTTCAAATCTCATTTGACGGGTAAAGCCATCAGGAAAAGTAACATTAACAAAGGTAGCAGCTTCCGAACGGTCAACATAAACGTTACAAGTTAGAGGTTGTCCATTAAATCTGCATCGAATTGTATCATTCCCTGTTCCCAAAGAGGCTTGATTTTGACAGTCAAATTCAGGAGCATAGACAAAAGATTGATAACGCCCTTGATCTACTCGTATAGTAACGCATCTACCGCTTCTACTTTCTCTCCAATATTGATAAACACCTGCTTCAGATTTATCTGTACGGAGGAATCGATAACCTCGTCGCTGTAAGGCACTTTCTCCACTGCTTCCTCTAGCACCGACTAAGTCCTGTAAGTTTCCAACAGAGTTTTGTGCTTGAACATTGGTGTTAATTAAGGCTATCAATCCTAAAAATATTGGTAATAAAATCTTCTTTTTCATTTCCTATCCTATGGCTTTAATACCGATTGTTATAAATCATTGATAAATTTCCAGCATATTACGTAGTTTAATGGCGGAGTAGCTTGGACTTTTAGAATCAATTTTGTCAAATTACACTTAGCCTGTTATTTCATAGATGCTTACTCTCCTTCTCCTGTATAGGCACAAAATTGGATATTAATTTGTCTTCCATCGGGAACGCTACCTACTGTTACTTCAAAATTGCCTGATTGATTTCCTGTCCAATATTGGTTTTCATCCCCAGGAAATCTTCTAATAACCTCTAAATATTTACCATTGGGAGCTTGTACAGAGTAATCATGAGGAGTGTTTTTTTTGATAATTAATTGTTGTCCTTGAGTCAAATTGAGCAGAAAAGTATCACCTACATTGACTCTTCCCCCATAAGAACCACAGTTACTCCCACGAGGAAATTGAATTGTGATCCTGCGACCACTTACCCGATTGGAACTTACGCCAGACCTATCTCCAGAACCTGTGACAATCATCTCCAGACGGTAATTAGCTACTTCGTTTCGCCGTGCAGCACTCCGCATCATATAGACTCTAATTTTATAGTCACCGCTCTTGGAGAGAATGCCCTCATACTGGTTCTGTGCCATAGAGCTATTGAACATAGCTACTTCGTTTTCACCTGGTGCCAGGATATTAAAATAATTAATAGTATTATCCGTCGCCATGCTGACATTCATGTACTGCCCTTCACGGGCATTGAGGACATAATCTACTGTCTCATAGCCAGTAATTGAATCTTCTACGACTGCGCTGCTTGCACCTCGTTTAAACTGTATTCTTTCTTTACGAATTCCAGCTTGTCCCCCTGCTGGTGTCAATAGTACAGCAGGAGATAAAGTCAGGGTGGTTAACAACAAAGCGTGGAAAATTTTCGGCATTTTTAATAATTTATTTTGGTTATTCAGATGTTGACCCACTCTTGGCTAAAGTCTTTCCTGTTGGTGAGACTTTAGCCAAGAGTGGGTCAGAGCATCCCAGAATTTAGCCACCGTCAGTGTGATTGCATAGATTAAAATTAGATAAAGGGTTTCTTGTGTGACGGGTTTTTTCATGATTTATAGTGGTTTATTGTCCTCAAAGTATTAATAAAATAAAAAATCAAAGTAGCCTATAAGAGTTTCCATTAATGCTAATTAGAGAATCGGAAATAGAATAGAGTTAACTAGGCACAGTTGCCCTGTTTCATAAGCTCTTCAAGCCTTTAACTTAATTTATTATGAATTGGATTCCTCTTGCTATCAGCTTAGGAGCTGTTTTTGGTGCATTAAGTCGATACTATATAACCTTATTTTGGATTGAGAAACGGGGACAAAGGTTTCCCTATGGAACTGTTTTTGTGAATCTCACAGGTGCTTTTTTGATTGGTTTATTATCAATGCTAGCAATCAAACACGACTTGCCATTAGCCATGGAAAAACTGGTATTGGTTGGATTCTTCGGGTCATACACGACCTTTTCTTCTTATATCTTGGATTCGGCTGTGTTATTTCGCAGCCACAGAACTTTAAATGGATTATTTTATTGGCTAGGAATTCCCATTTTGGGGTTTATTGCTCTAGAGTTGGGTATGGCTATTGCTAACAGGATAGGATAAAAAAACATTCTCGCCTGAGTAAAAATGAGGATTTTTAAATCTTTAACTCGAATTGAGTAATATTAGGACTTAAGTAAAAGAGAAAATTTGATTAGTTGAAAAATAAGTGGTTAAAGTTAGATTATGGCTAAAATCAATTTTGAGATTAATTTGCTCTTCGAGTCAGCTTGATTAATCTCACCCCGAGGTTAAAGCAAAGAATTCCCAGTAGTGGGCTACCAATCCAATAGGCTAAATCACTCTCTAAACTCTTCACCTCAAGTAAATTCGCAGTATCTAGTTCGTAGGAAGAAAAAGTAGTATAAGCTCCTAAAAATCCCGTTGTTATTAAGAGAACGAGCTCGGGATTTAAGAGAGATCGCTCTGTAGCCAGAGTGGTAATTAATCCCAGGAAAAAGCAACCACTGAGATTGACAACTAATGTTCCAGTAGGAAACCCCGTATCGATCGACTGTGTTAACCACCAACCCAAGTAATAACGGCATAGTACACCAGCGATCGCTCCTAAACCAATTGCAATAGGGACTCGGATGTTAAAATTTTTTGACATTTAACTCGAATTTATCAACAGGGAGAAGTTAATATTTATTAGGTTAATAGAAAGGACGTGAACAATCAGAAGATTGAAGCCTAGGGAGTTTAGGCGGAAAAAATAGTTAACAAAATGCCAGGAAGTAGGTAATGATGAGCTAAACAGGATAAACCAGATTCTATTCCTAATTGTTCTCGTTGCTGCCGATTGTACAATCTCATTTCCCCAATTCCAGGGACAAAACTCGAAAAATTATTTTCTCCTCTATAGGCATCAACTAAGTAAAAGCGTCCCCCCCTAGCTAGAACACGTTTTACTTCGTTAAAAACCTGCTGTGGATGAGGATAATGAAGAAAGCTCATAGTACAGAAAACAGCCTCAAACTGTTCGTCCGCAAAGGAGAGAAATTCTGCCCTACCATTTACAAAAATCAATCTCTGGTGATATTGATTCCGTGTTCTTGCCTCTTTTAGCATCGAAGGAGAAAGATCTAAGCCAATTGCCCTCATAGTAGGAAACTTAGCAGCAAGACGACCCATTAGCTTGCCCGTACCACATCCTAGATCGAGAACAGACGCATTTTCCTTCAACTCTACATACTCTAGCAACCGTTTATGAATACTTTGGTAGAAGATGGTGGTAAGCAAGAAATCATAGTAATAAGCCCAAAGATTAAAGAAACTTTCTTTCTGTTGATAGAAATTGTTAGTCATCTGCTACGGAACTTGCCACTTTCTATTTGCTCCTTAACTGAGAGAGAGCGTATCCTAATCAAATCAGCCTATTCTAACATTAAAACATATAGTCAAGAGATATGATACAGTGCATCTTTGAGTTGACGTTTATTTTTTTCCAGTTCTGCTGACTCTGCACGAAATGCTTTTCCTTCAAGTAGTTGCTTAGAAGTAATATCATGGTAATCGTGCATAGGAATAAGATGCAGGTGTGCGTGAAGTACATCGAAGCCAACAACTAACATTCCGACTTTGACAGGTTGAAACACGACTTTTTGGGCGTTTGCTATCATTTTGGCTAAGTACATGATTTCCGTAAGTACATCATTGGATAGTTCAAAAAAATCTGGCTTATGTTCTTTCGGAGTAATAAGTACGTGACCTGGACGAATAGGACTAATATCTAAAAAGGCAATCGAATGCTCTCTATGCTCAAGTATGGCAGTATTACTTTTAGCTATTTGGCAAAATGGACAGTTATTTACGAACACCTATTACCCTATTTTATGGAGCTAACTTTAAAGTGGGCAATGCCCACTTTTGAACTATTCTAGCTTCAATACTGCCATAAAAGCTTCTTGAGGAACATCTACTGTACCAATAGCCTTCATGCGTTTTTTACCTTTAGCTTGTTTCTGTAGAAGTTTTTTCTTCCGTGAAATATCACCACCGTAGCATTTGGCTAGTACATCTTTACGCAAAGCGGGAATATGCTCACTAGCAATTACTTTAGAACCGATCGATGCTT
>JBFRWE010000342.1:0-5338 GCA_051439345.1 Xenococcaceae cyanobacterium | reverse complement strand
TTATCTTTGCCCAAAGCCTCACTGAAATAAATAATCCAGTCCGACGGACAAATTAGATAAGTTAATTTCCCTTCCACAAAAGCTTGTTGAAGTGCTTCAGCATTGTCACTGAGAATAAAATTTGGTTCATTCTGTGCCTGCTTGAGCCATTTCATCCACTTAGCCCAACCTTTAGCCCAAACTCCCCCTTCTGCTAGGATGACTCGACCGCGAGGGTCAAATAGCCGACCACCAAAAACCCCAGTTCCCCAAAGTGTCTCAACGAAACCAGAATATACACCGACTGGATATCCCTTCCTTGCTTGTTCAATTAGTTCGGGTAAGGTTCTAGGAAGCTCCTTGACTTTGTCTTTGTTGTAGCAGAGTACCTTGGTTGACAAGTACATGGGTAAGCCGTAGAGTTTGCCTTGATAATAGACTTGTTTGAGGGCTTCGGAACGAAACCGAGATTGGTCAATCTGAGACTCATCAATTACTTTCAATGCTCCTGTTTGAATTAACCCAGAAATCTCGGTACTGGCTTTAACCAGCAGTAAGTCAGGCCCAGATCCCCGTTTTACCTGTAACTCAAACGATTCCCAAATCTCCCCCGACGGAAAAATTTTAGTAAAGACCTGGACTTGGGGATACAGTTTCCTGAATTCTTCGATAGCATCATTAAAAACTTTTTCACTCCTACTGCTCTGAGCTTCTTTTACCTTGAGTTGCGCATCTACCCACATTAAAATTTCCCCCTGAAGGGGTTCTGGCTGCTTGCTTGTAAGCTGAATTGTTCTCTGAGTGTTACAAGAAGCGGTGAGGATCACAGTAGCAAGCATCAGCCCTATTTTCCGCCATTCCCTAGTTCTCTTAATTATATACATACTTTGGTAATCGGATTTAGGATAATTCCTCAAGTTAACCACGAACCAGAGCACTTTCGGCAGCTAGGAATTAATCTGTCAACCTTTAAAGCCAAAAAAGTTAAAATCTTATCAAATCGGCTCAGAGATAGCTTCTAAAAGTTGCTCAATAGACTCCCTTTTCTTCCATCCATCTTTACCCAGACGGACTAAAACTAATTTCCTAGAAGGAATAATAATTACTGATTGACCTTGATAGCCATCCGCCAGAAAAAGGTCTTCGGGTAAAGGTTTTTGTTTGGGATAGTTTTTCATTAACCAGAAATGCGCTCCGTATCTTCCTTTAGCTACGGTCGCAGATGTTCTACTAAACTCTACCCAGCCTTCAGGTAAAATGCGTTCATTTTCCCAAACTCCATCTTGTAGATAGAAAAGACCAAAACGCGCCCAATCTCTGGCACTAGCATACATATAAGACGAACCAACAAAATTTCCTGCCGTATCTGTTTCTATAATCGCAGTAGACATTCCCAGGCGATCGAACAAAGCACGGCGAGGAAAGGTTAAATAATCTAAGTCTGTACCTCCCACCGCATCACGAATAATCCCCGAAATAATATTTGTTGTACCGCTAGCGTAATCCCAATCGCTCCCTGGTTCTTTAATTAAAGGCTTATTTACACCATAGGCTGTCATATTCTTGCTGCTAAAAAGCATCTGTGGACAGTCTGCCAAAGGATCTTCGCACTGTTCTGTAAATTCTAGTCCACTATTCATTTGTAGCAGTTGTTTAAGAGTAATATCTTTTCGGCGATCGCCTGACCATTGAGGTACTAGATTTGTATCTTGTAAGGATAGTTTTCCTTCTTTGACTAAAATTCCTACCAAAGCACCAGTAACACTTTTAGTCATTGACCAACCAATAAGGGGTGTATCTGCATTAAAACCTGGAGCATACTTCTCAGCTACAATATTACCGTCGTATAAAACAATTAAAGCTCTAGTACGAGGCAAATTATGATAATTTTTCTCAGCAAAGACATTATCTACAAAGGCTTGTAGTTTTTCTGCATCTATCTTTGGGGGTAATCGATCGACTTTGGGTAGTTCTTGTGGCTGAAATGACGATCGGGGGATAGCATCGATTCGCGCTCTCAATTGTGCTTCTGATGAACCCACTAATAGAGTGCAACCAAGTCCTGGACGAAAAATAGCTTTTCTGCTTACTAAACCAAATAAATTACCTGTAGTAGCTTGGTCTTGAACTTCTGTTTTAATCTGGTCGATTATAAAATCTAACGGAGCAGGTAAACCTTCACTCAAATCATTACTAAGAACAGACTCTGGAGTTCTTTTAGAAATAAACACCCCAGAACAAAGAGTTTTGGTTTTATAACCAACCCCGACTCTAGCAACTTTCAAGATCAAATAACTAGAGTAGCCTAAAGCCAGAATAGAGATGGTAACAATAGCCCACAGAGCATATTTAGTTGGTTTGATTGCCATAATTAGGAGTTCAGGGTAGTTCTATGATTATTCAACTTCAGCAATTTGGCTGACAGGTGGTGCAAATACTGTTAAACCGTTAGGTATACATTCAATTTCAATAGTATCAGTATCGATCAATTCTCCATCAAGCACTACTTTTTGAGGTGGATTGGTCGTCACCTTAATGCGTTTAGTTTGTAGATTGATAATATCTTGGTGATTGGTAGGAGTTTTAAATAAAGCTGAACCTAATAGGCTAGCCATAGCCTTAATAGCTTCTAATTCTGTTTTCGGAGCAGCAATAGTTACATCTAATAAACCATCATTCATATTAACCGAACCTAAACCTTGAGCCATTAAAGAAGTAGGAGGTGCAGCATTAGCAATAGTTACTGCTCCTGCTTGAAATTGTTTGATTTTACCTTCAATCTCAATTTCAGTAACAAAAAACTCTTGTTCTTTCAATTGCTCAATTCCAGCCAAAATATAAGCTAAAGCACCCCAACGATTTTTAGCTTCGCGATCTGCCCGTTCTACAGTTTCTGCTTCTAGACCAATTCCAGCCAGTAAAATCATCGGTAATCCATTACATCGAGCAGCATCTACTGTGCGAGTTATATTTTTCAAAATAACCTCACAGGAAGCTTTGATCGGGGTTAAAGCAGAGGGAATACCCAAAGCTACCGCAAAGGCGTTAGCCGTACCTCTAGGAATAATACCCAAAGGCATATCTGTACCGATAAGTGCGCCTGCTACCGCCGAAACTGTACCATCACCCCCAGAGGCAATAATCAAATCGGCTTGAGATTCAATTGCTTTTTTGGTTAAATGTTCTGCGCTAATCTCTTCAGTAGTCAAATGAACTACTAATTCCATAGCTGGTTCAAGAAGTTTTTTAATTAAAGCCAAATCTTGTTCCGCATCGTTTTGACCAGAAACGGGATTAAAAATTAGATGAGCAATACAAGTTCGACGTAGTTTGTCTAAAATTATTTCTGCTGTTGCTAGATTAATTGCTAGAGGTACATTATTGAGTACACAGATACGTTGAAGAACCTGAAAATCTGGTTCTTGGAGTTGAGTATAAAGAGGAGCAAGTAACCAAATGACTGCTGTAACTTTTCCTTCTGCTACTAAAGCAGTAATTTGAGCAGATCCTCCTCGATCATCGGGAAGTAGGCATTCTACCGATAAATTAGTTTCTTTTTGAATCTGTCTGCCAAGCTCTTCTGTTGCAATTAAGTGATAACGAGCCAATACCGCTTGATGTTGTCGGACAAAATTGACAATGAGGGAAGGCAAGCTTTCCTCACTATTTCCAATCACTGTATTGATTATGTTTTCTTTTTGGTTTTCGCGAGTAATTAAAGCTATGGTTGCAGACATAAGATTTTCTTGATTATTTTACTTTTTGCTTTTTTTCCTTCCTTATTTTCTCTATTAAAATAGAAACGAATTTAATCGAACTTATTGTTTGATGTAGGCATTATTCGTTAATAAAGGTACACAACTACTATTATTTAAAGCTGCTGCTAATTCTACATCTCGGGAAAATCCTTGGTTAATTAATTCTTGACCAGAAATAGATTTTTCCAAGACTGAAAACAGTTCGTTTTGCCAGCGAGAAAATACGGTTAGAGCAGTTTCTGCTTCTGGCGACAGATTTCCCTTGAGATAACTTAAAATTGCACCAGCACCGATTAAATCTTCTATTGCTGGTCGTAAACTACTATCAGACCACTTTTCTCCTGCGGGAATAACAGCAATAGTATTCCCGCAGCTTTGAGCAAAATAGGCAACTGCTTTGGCATTACGTAGACAACCTGCTATTGTCGGTTTTGAGTCTGTATGTAAAGAAAGAGTAGCACCATTAGGGGAAGGTAAGACTAATTTGGTATCAGCAGGAATATTGATGAGTGAAGAAGGTGCTAAAGAATAACCACTACTAGGTCTTCTTTCTTGACTTGCTAATTCTGCTTTAACTTGTCGAGCATAATCTGACGCAGATAAGTCTCTCCATTGATAGGGGAAAATAACTGCTCCATTATTGGTAGCAATCTCTACGCTGGTAGAAAAGGAAAGAATATCAACAATAATAACTACATCACTGATAGAAGCAAGTTGATTAATACCTTGTAAACCCCACTCGCAACGTAAATCAAATGCTGACTGAGTAAAAATCATGTATCCTTATTAGTCTTGTCCTACTCAAGTTTAGGCGAAAATTCAAGCTAGGTACGGTAATATTACTTAGTCGCCCAAACACCGTAATAATGTCCGATATTAAAACCCAATTAAGCGAACAACTAGCTAGCATTGAGTGGAATTTACTCATCCCTCATGCTCAAAGAGACGCTGTAGTTATAGTTAAAGAACAATTAAATTTAATTGATGTAGCAGTAGCAGTAGCTGAAGACAATACAAATTCAGTAAAAAGCTGGATTAGCCAACAACTCATCTATAAACCTTCTCCCCAAGATTTATCTGCCTGGAATAGTGAACCAAATAAAAAATTCATGACTTTGATTGTTCAGCCTTTTGTTTTGATACAAGAGAATTGAATAATTGTAGGGACGAACAGCAGTTCGCCCCTACTGAAGACGATCGATCGTCCGATACTGGATTGCTTCGGCTACATGATGGCTTTTTAGGTGTTCATCGCCAGCCAAATCGGCTATGGTGCGAGATACCTTTAAAATCCGATCCATAGCTCTAGCAGATAAGCCTAATTTACGAATTGCTCCTTCTAACAGATTGCTACTAGCTTGGTCTAATTGGCAAAAACGACGAAGATGATTAGAATTCATTTCTGCGTTACAGGTAATTTGCGGACTAGATAATTTAGTACTTTCCTGCTTATCTATTTGCCAACGATGAGCCGTGCGTTCTCTGGCTGCAATTACTCTAGCTCTAACTGAGGTGGAATCTTCTCCTGTAGTTTGAGCAATCATTTCTTCTGGTTTGAGGCGATTTACTGCTACCTGCAAGTCAATTCTATCCATTAAAGG
>JBFRWE010000341.1:0-10512 GCA_051439345.1 Xenococcaceae cyanobacterium | reverse complement strand
TATTAATACTTAAGCTGTAGCTAATTCTGGTTGAGGACGCTTACTATTACGAATACCATCGATCGCTTGAGCATAATCATCAGCTTTGAATACTGCTGAACCAGCTACAATTGCGTTGGCACCAGCTTCTAACACTTGCCAGGTATTATTGGGTTTGAGTCCACCATCTACTTCAATCCAGGGGTCTAATCCTCTTTCATTACACATTTGACGTAGTTTGCTAATTTTAGCAACAACATCAGGAATAAAGCTTTGACCACCAAAACCAGGGTTAACACTCATAATCAGAATAAGATCGCACAGGGGTAAAACATACTCAATTAGTTCTAATGGTGTAGAAGGATTGAGTACAACTCCAGCTTGTTTACCTAGTTCGCGAATTTGACCAAGAGTACGGTGTAAATGAGGTGAAGCATTATGTTCTGCATGAACGGAAATGATATCTGCACCAGCTTTAGCAAAATCTTCTACATATTTCTCTGGTTCGACAATCATTAAATGAACATCGAGAGGCTTCTTAGTATAAGGACGAATTGCCTTAACAATTAGGGGTCCAATAGTGATGTTAGGTACAAATCTACCATCCATAACATCAACATGAATCCAATCAGCACCAGCTTGATCTACGGCTTGAATTTCTTCTCCTAGACGACTAAAGTCAGCTGACAAAATTGAAGGGGAAATAACTACTTGTTTATTACTCATCATGCCTCTCTCTGTTAACTATGGTTTTTTGTATAAATCGTAACAAAAAAAATATCGCTTATTAACATAATAAAGCTTAAAATGTACAATTGAAAAACAAAATTCAAAATAACTAAAAATATTTTTAAAAATCTACTTCTTTCAGTCTTTGCTGCAACATTTGGGGGAAGCGAGCATAGTAAGTTTGATTAAGAGGAGAAGGATGAGGCAAAGGAAGTAAGGCAATAGGTTTTTGATGTTCCATTCCCAGATCATCAGTCGCCCTAAGATCGACCACCAACTTAGTTTCATAGCGATCGCTTTGTTGCCAAAATTTATTTAATTCTCCTATTCCACAGTAAGGAGTAAACCATTTAAAAGCTTCTGTTCCTAAGGTAATAATCTGACTCCCCTGCCAATGAAAGACTAATAACCTTTCAATAAAAGGACGAAAACGTTTTTTTACTTCTGTAGAATAGGCTTTATTACCTGGTGGCTTATAGGGGACGGTATTAGTAAGGAGAATGCGATCGCAGACAGTTTGTAAATCTTGATTTGATTCAGTCTTCTGTTTGTGAATAGCCTGATAAAAACCTTGTCTGACTAATTTTCCTGCTGCGCCAATCAAAGGTTGACGAGCATGAACTTCATCTCTACCCAAATCTCGTCCAAAAAAACAGAGAGGACTTTGTAAATTGCCAGCAAACAAAACAGGATAAGTAGGTTCTAGTTTAGCAGACTTATATACTGGTATATCGATCGGAAAATCTTTCCTTTGTGCTTCTTGTTGAACTTGGCTAATTAAAACTTCTATATCGGACATAAATAAAGTTATTGGTTGTTAATTACTATTTGCTACTCACTAGGAGGATTAGGAGGAGCAGGAATATTATAAGGATTGTAGTTATTGGGTAATCCTGGTAAAGCAGGATTTGGTTGGAGAGGAATAGTAGTAGGATTATTAGTAGGTTGGGAACCTTGAGGGAGAGTAGCTAAGGCAACGCGATCGCCTCCTACTTCTCGGAGAATATCTAGTATTTCCACTACTTCCCGATAAGTAGCATTTTTAGCTGCATACAATACCATTAAGCCACTGGGATTAGATTGACGATAGTTTTTGATTGATTGAGTAAGTTGATTCCTACTAACTTGTTGTTGTTCTACATAAACTTGACCAAGATCATCTAAGCTTACTACTAACATCTCTCGCATTTGCGGCGTACCAGTCTTAGCTTGAGGTAAATCGAGACTAATTGCTTGTTGGCGAGAAAAATTGACTGCTGCCAAAATAAAAAAAGTCAAAATACAAAAAATAACATCAATAAGTGGAATCAGTTCAATTCGGACATCCTGATTGACCGAATTATCTTGCCATAGCCTGAAGGGACGGACATGGGTGGAGGCAAAATGCCGATTTCTATTTTTTTTTGAATTCATAAAATTAGTTTATAACTTAGTAAATAAATAATAGTTTTTATCTATTGATATCCATAGAAAAATTGTTTTCTTCTTCTTCTAACCATCTTTGACGATAGATAACCTCTAGTTGACTTCCAGCCTTCCGAAAAATTCTAAATTGGTTTGACCAAAATGCCTGAAAAAGACGGTAAAAAGCTAAACTGATAATTGCTACTAATAATCCTGCTGCTGTTGAGATCAAGGATTCACCAATACCTGAAGTAACACCAGCCGTAGATGATGTACCCAGATCGCTAATTTGAATCGAACTCAAAGAGGTAATTAACCCCCAAACTGTACCAAATAAGCCGAGTAAAGGAGAAAGAGCAATAATTGCTTCCAGGATTTTATCACCTTTACGCATATGAGCTAATTCATCATCTGCTGCTGCTTCTAAAGCTAGGTGGAATACTTCTGGATCTGGTTCAGCTAGACTTAAGGGGGAACATAAAAAACGTCCTAAAGGGTGTTTTCTGTGTTCACGGGCAATTTTTTCGACTAAATCCCAATTTAGAGTTGCTGCTTCCATGATGCGATCGAGTAGCTTTTGTTCTGTAAACAAGACTCTAGACCAAAACCAAATGCGTTCTAAGATTGTACCTATAGACAAAACAGAAAGAACGAGGAGAGGAATCATTGTCACCCCTCCATTGGCAATAAGTTCAGCTAAATTCACAGTTTCGTTTACCTCCCATACCATCTTTTCTAGACTGCATTTTGTAAATATCAGTCTCTAAAATACTTCAATTTTATAGATTGTTCCTCTTTTTTTGAGTTTTATCTATCTAGTTACAGTACTTAAACAAAACTAATTACACATTGGACTTCTTCTTTTCCCTGTTTCCTCTTCACCATCTTTAATAGCTTAAAATATGAAATAATGATCAAGAATATGATTGTATTAATCCTAATCTTAAGCGTAGTTTTATATTGAAACTTTAATGACTTTTATTCGTATCCCAAAATCTTGGTCAATTCCTGAAAGCAGAGTTACCTCAGAAAATGCCTATTGGAATCGTCGCCGTTTTCTCAAAACTATTATTACTACTGGTGTGACTGCCAGTATTCTTCCTCTTACGGGATGTCAGCAATCAAAATCGGCTCAATCTACGAGTCCTATCAAGAACGCTTTAGCAAATAGTCTAGATTTACCTAAAATTCAGCCTTTAGAAACTAACCCTGCTTTTGCTTCAGTTAATCGACCCTTAACTACAGAAGAGCTGGCAGGACAATATAATAACTTCTACGAATTTGGTGGCACTAAAAATATTTGGTCT
Organism: Xenococcaceae cyanobacterium; assembly: GCA_051439345.1. Taxonomy (GTDB): domain Bacteria; phylum Cyanobacteriota; class Cyanobacteriia; order Cyanobacteriales; family Xenococcaceae; genus JASJDJ01. The sequence goes on along the minus strand of JBFRWE010000341.1, from coordinate 7,093 downwards.
AATGCTCAGAATTTACCTACTAATAATTGGCAAGTAGAAGTAACAGGGTTAGTTAAAAATCCCCGTACCTACGATATTGATGAGCTTAAACAAAAGTTCCCCCTAGAAGAACGTATTTATCGCTTTCGTTGTGTCGAAGCTTGGTCTATGACCCTTCCTTGGGTTGGCTTCCCGATGAAAGCTTTAATAGAAGCAGTTGAACCTAAATCCACGGCAAAATTTGTTCGTTTTACTTCCTTTTATGACCCTGAGATTACTACTGGTCCTGGATTTCACTTGGGTTCACTCCCTTGGCCCTATCAAGAAGGTTTGCGTGTTGAAGAAATGGCTAATGAATTAGCCTTTTTTGCTGTCGGTATTTATGGTCATGAATTACCGAAACAGCATGGCGCGCCATTGCGGATGGTTATTCCTTGGAAATACGGTTTTAAAGGAGCAAAATCGATTGTCAAAATTGAGTTTCTTAATACTCAACCAGCTACTTATTGGAACACAATCGATCCTAAAGAATATGATTTTGAGGCTAATGTAAATCCTAGTAAACCTCATCCTCGTTGGTCACAAGCAACAGAAAAATTTATTAGTACTGGTCCTGGTTTATCTTGGGAAAGAATAGAAACTTTACCCTACAACGGTTATGGTGAATATGTGGCTAATCTATATAGTTAAATAGTGAAAACTCTTATTAATAATAGAGCGAGTAAAAATACTTAGGTAATTTGCCACAGAAACAATAAATAAGTAAAAATACTTGATAAACTTTTCTCATTATTTTTACATTATCTTTAAATAAAGAGGAAACTTTTTGGTTATTCTAATAATCTAGGGATATATAGTCGATCATTAAATTTCGCTCTATGGACATAAATTGTCGCGATTGCCATGCTTGGTTTAATAGAGGTAAAGTATTAGCAAACTTGGGTAAATACCAAGAAGCCTTGGTTTGTTATAATCAGGCTCTTTCTATCAAAGTTTCTTATTATGAAGCTTGGTGTGAAAAAGGAGTTGTACTAGAAAAACTAGGTTGTTATCAAGAAGCAGAAGTCTGTTTTAATGAGTCTTTAGGTGTATTTGCTGATGAATATCTAGAGGATAATTTAGCTGACGATGGATTATTCACTATCCCTGGGGAAGACGATGCAAGCATTGCCTATAACGAAGCTTGTTTTCATTCTTTACAAGGTAATTTAGAGCAAGCTTTAGCTAATTTACGGAAAGCAATTAATTTAAATCCAGATAAATACTTAGAAATGGTAGTTTATGATGGGGACTTAGATATTTTAAGGCAAGATCTTCGGTTTAGAGAATTAGTTAAAAACCAAGAAAATTTGGTCCTTCAATCAAGTTAATATTTGTTTATTAGAATTAACTAATTATAGAAATACTTATATATATAAGTGTAAAAAAAAGCGATCACTTCAAAAAAAGCGATCGCTTTTTTTATGAGAGATTTATCTTTTTTTATTAACTACCTATTATTTCCTATTGATTGATTAACTGACTGAAGCAGGTAAAAAATGGAAAATAATTGAGTTGACTATGCTTAGAGCAAATGAACCAATCAAAGCACTCCAAAATCCCCAACGTAAACGAAAGCCCTGAACTAAAAAAGCAGCCAGACCAAAAATAACAGCATTGACAACTAAAGAAAACAAGCCAAAGGTAAGAAAAATTAGAGGTAAAGCCAAGAAACTTAAAATAGGATGCAACAAAGCATTGATCATGCCAAATACTATGGCAGAAACAAATGCTTTTTGTAGACTGTCTATTTCTACACCTGTAGGTAGTTTAGAGATAATGATTAAACTGATAGTAGTGACTATCAGACTAATTAGAATGGCAACAATATTCATATTATGTTACTCCTAATTCTATAACTACCTATACATTAAAGCGGAATAACATTACATCGCCTTCTTGTACAACATAATCTTTACCTTCAGAGCGCAGTAAGCCTTTTTCTTTGGCTGCATTTATCGAGCCAGATGCCACTAAATTTTGATAAGCAATAGTTTCAGCACGAATAAAACCTCTTTCAAAATCCGAGTGAATTACCCCTGCTGCTTGGGGTGCTTTCATCCCTGCTGTGATAGTCCAAGCACGGGTTTCCGTTTCCCCTGTAGTTAAATAAGTACGTAAGCCAAGTAAATCGTAGGTAGCTTTAATCAGGGATTTTAATCCTCCTTCAGATACTCCTAAAGCTTCTAGAAAGTCTTTTCTCTCCTCTTCTGATAGTTCAACTAATTCTGATTCTACTTGTGCTGAAACAACTACTACTTTAGCGTTTTCTTCCGCAACAAATTGTTTGACTTGCTCTACCCATTCGTTCCCATTAGCTAAATCATCCTCCGTCACATTAGTGGCATAAATAACGAGTTTATTCGTTAGCAAACCTAAAGGTTTAATTATTTCTGCTTCTTCTTCTGTTAAATCTAGTTGTCTAACCGATTGACCATCATTAAGAGCAGTGTTTAACTTCTCTAAAACAAGCATTTCTGCTTGTGCGTCTTTATTATTACGAGCTTGTTTCCTTACTCTTTCAATCCGTTTTTCTATTTGCGCTAAATCCGCTAAAATTAACTCTAAATTAATTACTTCTATATCTCTTACTGGATCGACAGAGCCAGCCACATGGATAATATCATCGTCATCGAAACAGCGTACCACATGAACGATCGCATCAACTTCTCGAATATTAGCAAGAAACTGATTACCTAATCCTTCCCCTTTACTCGCACCCTTGACTAGACCAGCAATATCAACAAATTCAATCCGCGTAGGCACAATTTTGGCTGATTGAGAAATTTTTGCCAATACTTCTAAACGCTCATCTGGTACAGAAACCACACCTACATTGGGTTCAATGGTACAAAAGGGGAAGTTAGCTGCATCTGCCTTAGCATTAGCTACTAAGGCATTAAATAAGGTAGATTTACCAACGTTAGGTAGTCCGACGATTCCGGCTCTTAACATAGCAGTTTGTTTATCTTCTCAAAATATTAGAGGCTTAGTCTGCTAATTTTACTCGATCGCCATTGGATAACTCAAACATGTAACCTCTACCCCAGATGGTTTTAATTAATTTACCTTCATGGTCGCCAATTTTTTTGCGAATTCGACCAATATGAATATCTACCTTGCGATCGTCTCCGCGATAATCGTCTCTATTCCAAATAGCAGCAATTAACTCGGCACGATCCCAAACACGATTAGGATTACTGGCTAAAAAATATAATAAATCAAATTCTAAAGCAGTTAAAGGTACTATACTTCCATCTAAAATTACTTCTCGACGACAAAAATCAATTATTAATTGATCGAAAACTAAAGGCTTATTATCAGCTAAGTTCGAGCTAGTTGTCTTATAGCGTCTTAATAAAGCATCAATTTTAGCTTTTAAAATTTGTAGATTAAATGGTTTAGTAACATAATCATCTGCGCCTTTTTCAAAAGCTTCTAGTATATGATTAGTATCTTGCATAGAACTGAGCATAAGAATAATTGTGTCAGTTTGTCTCATTTCTTGACACAAATTAAATCCTGTATCATCAGGTAAATTAACATCTAAAATAACTAGATCTGGCTTGAATCTTCTGAAAACTTGGCGAGCAGTCTTACTATCTTGGGCTGACTCAGTGATGTAGTTATTGTAACTAAAAAAGCGACAAATAAGATGCTGCAAAGCAGGGTCATCATCAACTACAAGAATTTTTTTTTAGTTTCTTCCATAGATTGGCAATCACTCTTCAATAAATACACTTAGTTTTAACCTTTTTGAATTTATATTAATTAAAAGATATCAGAAAATATACGGAGAGCAAAGGAAGAAAACTACTTATTCATTTAATCTTTATCTAGGAATCAATCTCTATAAAGCTATGATTAAAAAGTTTGTTAACTGGAACTAAGTAGGGAAATGTAAGCTGTAAATCGTCATTTTGTTCTTAAATAAATGGAAACACCATAATTTAAAAGCTATCAAGACTAATAATTATCATTGTGTAAAATTACTGACTATCCCCTTCCCATAATTTAGATTTATGTCTTTCCCTTCCTACGATCGGTCTCAAGCTCAAATAAAACTTCCCTTGCTCGATCGATTACAGCAATTATCTCAGCAAGCAGATGCAGCTTTTTATACTCCTGGACATAAAAGAGGACAAGGTATTAGTCAAAATCTGCAAAATTTACTGGGAAAACTAACTTTTAAAGCAGATTTACCTGAGCTACCAGAATTAGACAACCTATTTGCCCCTGAGGGCGTTATTGCCGAAGCCCAGCAACTAGCAGCTTTGGCATTTGGGGCAACCCAAACTTGGTTTTTAGTTAATGGTTCTACTTGTGGCATCATCGCGAGTATAGTGGCAACTTGTGGCATGGGAGAGAAGATAATATTACCTCGGAATATTCATACCTCTGCAATCGCTGGTTTAATTATCTCTGGTGCGATTCCCATCTTTATCAATCCCGAATACGATCGAGCCAGAGATATTGTTTACAGTATTACGCCGATCGCTTTAGAAAAGACCTTACAACAACATCCTGATGCCAAAGCAGTAATGATGTTATACCCGACTTATCAGGGAATTTGCGGAGATATACGTAAGATCACGGAGGTTACTCATAAGTATAACATCCCCTTGCTAGTAGATGAAGCTCACGGGGCTCATTTTGCTTTTCATCCCGATTTACCCCCCTCAGCTTTAAGTGTTGGAGCAGATTTGACAGTACAATCAACTCATAAAGTTTTAGGGGCGATGACTCAAGCTTCTATGCTGCATATTCAAGGTCAAAAAATAGACCAAACTAGAATTAACAAGGCTCTACAGTTACTACAATCGACTAGTCCTAGTTATTTACTCCTAGCTTCTCTCGACGCAGCGAGACAGCAAATGGCAGTGGAAGGGAAAGAATTAATTACCAAAACTTTAGGACTAGCAGATGATGCCAGCAAAAGATTAAAAGAAATTAGGAATATCTCAATATTAGAATTAATACCTCAAGCAGGATTCACTTATTTCGATCATACCCGCTTAACTATTGATGTTAGTCAATTAGGTTTAACTGGTTTTGAAGCAGACGAAATTTTACATCAACAATTAGGGGTAACTTGTGAATTACCTTTACCCAAACATTTAACTTTTATTATCACTTTCGGCAACACCCCAGAAGATATCGAAAAATTGATCCAAGCCTTTACGACTCTCTCCCCATCACTCCCATCACCCCCATCACCCCCATCACTCCCATCACCCCCATCACCTTATCTCACTATCTCCCCAAGAGAAGCCTTCTTGGCACCTACAGATACTTTACCTATTCAACAAAGCATAAGTCGTATTTGTGGTGAATTAATTTGTCCCTATCCACCAGGAATTCCTGTGTTAATGCCAGGGGAAAGAATATCATCAGAAGCTATAGATTATTTACAACAAATCCTTGCTTTAGACAGTATGATTACAGGTTGTAGCGATCCTAGTTTAAAAACAATACAAGTAATATAGAGTCCTCGGATGCACATAGATAACAAAGGACAAAGAACAAATGACCGACAAAATGCTTTGGCCATATAAAACTCCTGGTATTCCAGATAATTTATTTGAACAACTACCTGGGATTCCGCTTAGTAAGAGAGAAGTGCGCTTGTTACTTATTTCTTCTCTGCGCATGAAACCCGATTCAGTTTTATGGGATATTGGGGCTGGTACTGGTACTATTCCCGTAGAAATAGGTTTACTTTGTCCTCAGGGAAAAATTATTGCGCTCGAACGAGATCGAGATGTTGCTAATCTGATTCGGCGTAACTGCGATCGCTTTTCTGTCAAAAACGTCAGAGTAATTGAAGGTAGTGCGCCAGATTGCCTTCAAGATTTACAACCTCAACCCAACCGAGTCTGTCTTGAGGGAGGAAAACCCATTATGGAAATATTAAAACAGACTTGGGACTATTTACAACCAGAAGGAAGAATGGTTGCTACCGCTAGCAACTTAGAAAGCCTGTATACTGTATCTGGAGGTTTGTCTCAACTGCAAGCTCGTAACATAGAGGTAGTGCAGTCAGCAGTAAATCGCCTGGAAACAAGAGGAATTCACCAAACTTTTGCAGCAGTTAATCCCATGTTTATTCTTTGCGGGGAAAAACTCTAAGCTTAAGAAATTATTGTTTATCCTAAATAATGTTAAATATGCCACAGTAATTTGCTAACCTTTCATAAGGTTATCTTAATCTATATTTTGACTTTTCTTTAACTTGTGTAATAGCGCATCTTATGCCTTGGACTCGTATCCTTAGTGGAATAGTAGCGATCGCGTTAGCTCTAGGAATGCTTATTCTGGGAGGATGGTACTTTACCTTTGGTATAGGTATTCTCATTTTTCTTGGACAATTAGAATATTTTCGGCTAGTTCGTGCCAAAGGGATTGAACCGGCAGCTAAAACTACCATGGTTCTTTCTCAATTATTATTAATTATTGCAACTGTTGCTCCTAACTTAACAGATGCCATGTTTCCTGTAGCAGGAAGTTTGATTTGTTTTTATTTGTTGTTTCAACCCAAAATGGCAACTATTGCTGATATCTCTAGTTCAATTTTGGGTTTATTTTATGGCGGGTATCTTCCTACTTATTGGGTTCGTCTGCGAGTTAGTTTACCCAATAGTATTAGTCAGAGTAACTTACCCTTAGATGGATATTGGCCTGATTCTTGGGCAGATATTAGCCATTTTCCGACCGCTTTAATTATTACTTTTTTGGTGATGGCTTGTATTTGGGCAGCAGATATTGGAGCTTATACTATGGGTAAGAGTTTTGGACGCACTCGACTATCAGATATTAGCCCCAAAAAGACTGTTGAAGGAGCTATTTTCGGTATTATTGGTAGCCTCATTGTCGCCGAATTAGGAGCTTGGTATTTCCATTTTCCTGCTTGGGAACTTAGTGGCTTAATACTTGGTGTATTGATTGGCATTACTAGCTTACTCGGTGACTTAACGGAATCGATGATGAAAAGAGACGCAGGAGTCAAAGATTCAGGACAGTTAATCCCAGGTCATGGAGGGATTTTAGACCGTACCGATAGTTACGTTTTTACCGC
>JBFRWE010000340.1:0-11849 GCA_051439345.1 Xenococcaceae cyanobacterium | reverse complement strand
TTAAGAAATTGAGTAACGGTTGATAACGTCGTAGTTCCTCTCGACCTGTAAAATTAGTTTTATATTTTCCTAATATTCAATGCTGCTCTAGAGAGCTAATTGGCAATGCCTCCTTGCATTGGCTAACGCGATTAGGAGTATGTAGTTAAAACAACTTGTAATCAAAACTCTAAATCTTCAATCATTTTATGGATATCCGTACTGTTTCCACGACTCCTTTTTCAGATCAAAAACCAGGGACTTCTGGACTGCGTAAGTCCGTAACTGTTTTTCAAAAACCTCATTATCTAGAAAACTTTGTTCAGTCTATTTTTGATTCTCTTGAAGGCTGTCAAGGTCAAACTTTAGTACTAGGTGGTGATGGTCGTTACTACAACCGCCAAGCCATTCAGACAATTCTCAAAATGGCAGCAGCCAAAGGAATTGGGCGAATTTTAGTTGGTCGTGGAGGTATTTTATCAACTCCAGCAGCCTCTTGTATTATCCGTAAGTATAAAGCGTTTGGTGGTATTATTCTTTCTGCTAGTCATAATCCAGGGGGACCTAATGGAGATTTTGGCATTAAATACAATATTACCAATGGTGGCCCTGCACCAGAAAAAGTGACAGAAGCAATTTATGCTCGTTCCAAAGTAATAGATAGTTATAAAATTGCTGATGTGGCGGATATCAATCTCGATAAACTTTCTGTTTCCCGCATCGGCGAAATGGGAGTAGAAGTAATCGATCCTGTTGAACCTTACGCTCGTTTAATGGAATCTTTATTCGATTTTGAGCGCATTCGTGCCTTAATTCAGAGAGATTCTTTTCGTCTTTGTCTGGACTCTCTCCACGCGGTTACAGGCCCTTACGCTAAAAATATTTTAGAACAGCGTTTGGGTGCGCCTGAGGGTACAGTACAAAATGGAGAGCCTTTAGAAGATTTTGGTGGTGGACATCCAGACCCCAATTTAGTTTATGCTCACGATTTAGTGGCAGTAATGTATGGTGATAATGCACCAGATTTTGGGGCTGCTTCCGATGGAGATGGCGATCGCAATATGATCTTGGGTAATAAGTTTTTTGTTACTCCTAGTGATAGTCTCGCTGTTTTAACTGCTAATGCTCATTTAGTTCCTGGTTATAAAGATGGTTTATTCGGGGTTGCTCGTTCTATGCCTACTAGTGCAGCAGTCGATCGAGTAGCAGCTAAACTAGGAATTGATTGCTATGAAACCCCCACAGGTTGGAAATTCTTTGGTAATCTCCTCGATGCCGAGCGAGCGACTCTCTGCGGTGAAGAAAGCTTTGGTACTGGCTCAAACCACGTCAGGGAAAAAGATGGACTCTGGGCAGTTCTTTTTTGGCTGAATATCTTAGCAGTTAAAGGAGAATCAGTGGAGGATATTGTCCGCAGTCATTGGCAAACTTATGGACGCAATTTCTACTCTCGTCACGACTATGAAGCAGTAGCTAAAGAACCCGCTACAGAATTAATGGAGAGGTTACGTAGTTCTGTGGGCGAAATGAAAGGCAAGAAATTTGGTGCTTATGAAGTAGATTACGCTGATGATTTTAGTTACACCGATCCTATTGATGGTAGCGTTAGCAGCAAACAAGGCATTCGTATCGGTTTTACTGATGGTTCGCGGATTGTTTTCCGCCTCTCTGGTACAGGTACAAAAGGTGCAACTTTAAGGGTTTATCTGGAAAGTTATGAACCAGATGCTAGTAAGCATGGTGTAGAAACCCAAGAAGCACTTAAACCTTTAATCGATTTAGCCGAAGAAATAGCCCAAATTCGCAAGTTTACAGAACGGGAAGAACCCACTGTAATTACTTAAACTGGTTTGATTGTGGCTGAGAGTAGGGTGGACAGTTTGTCTGCCCTTTATCTTTTTTGCTGTCTGGACATATAAAATAGTATTTTTCTTAGTAACAATCTGCTACAGTCGATAAGCTCGGTGTCAGTAATTACATACAATATAAGTCATTAACCAGTAACACACATCTTAAAGTAAAGCATGACCAAAACTGTTGCTCAGGGAATGACTCCTAATCCCATTACCGTATCTCCACAAACACCTCTTGAAGAGGCGATTAAAATCTTGGCAGAAAAGAAAATTAGTGGTTTACCAGTACAAGATGAGACTGGCAAATTAGTAGGGGTAATCTCGGAAACAGATTTAATGTGGCAAGAAACAGGAGTTGAACCACCACCTTATATTATGATTCTCGATAGTCTTATTTATCTACAAAACCCTGCTCGTTACAACAAGGAAATTCATAAAGCTTTAGGACAAACAGTAGGAGAGGTGATGAGCGATAAACCAATTACCATCCAACTCGATCGCTCTTTAAAACAAGCTGCTCAAACTATGCACGAAAAACAAATCCGCCGTCTTCCAGTAGTTGACAATGAAGGTAAATTAGTAGGTATTTTAACCCAAGGAGATATTATTCGGATGATGGCAGCAGAGTAAACTTCTGGCAGAAATCTTAACTTATAGGTTGAGAAAGACAAGGAAGACAGAGATTTAATCATCAACAATTCACAATTAACGAAAGATCAATGAGTATTACCCCAGAATCCGTACAGCAACTATTAAAATCGGAAAATTTTGGCGATCGCATTAGGGGATTAAATCAACTGCGACAAATGGAAGCTAAAGTAGCTTTTGAGCTAATTAAACCAATGGTGACAGATAAAAATACTCGTGTGCGGTATGCAGCAGTTAGCCAATTTGATACTTTAGGACAAGAAGATTTAGTCGCTTCTCTAGAAATTTTGCGCGATCGTCTCTACAATGACCCAGAACCAGATGTACAAGCAGCAGCAGCAGATGCCATTGGAGGATTAAAGTTAACTGAAGCTTTTGATGATTTATTCAAAATGTATCATCAAAGTTCTGATTGGCTAATTCAATTTAGCATTATTGCTACCCTAGGAGAGTTAGGAGAACCCCGTGGTTTTGAGTTACTACAAGAAGCTTTAACCTCAGATAATAATTTGGTACAAACTGCTGCTATTAGCTCTTTAGGGGAACTAGGTGATAATCGAGCTGTACCTTTGTTGATTCCTTTTGCTAATAATGATGATTGGCAGGTACGTTATCGTCTTACTCAAGCTTTAGGCAGATTAGGTGGAGAACAAGCTAATGTTGCTCTAGAAAAACTAGCTCAAGATGAAGTTGAACAAGTGGCACAAGAAGCTAAAAATAATTTGAGGAATTAATAAACATATATAGCAATTCTATTTGATTTGTGATCGTTCTGGTAACTAAATGTCTTTTGTCCCGTCAAGCAGGATAACATCATTGGTTCTCTCTTGGTGCCCATTCCCCTGCCAGTCCGTTGGGGAGGCCTTAATAATGGCAAGACATTGCCAGTTGTGGATATGGAAAAACAAAAGAAAGGCAGGAATTATTTCTCCTGCCTCGGCTGAATAATCAATCTTTTTGAGAATAAACTTACCGCAATCTACCTCTTCAATCACCTTGAAAGCTAGTTCAGCTTTTGTAGGCATCTTGCCAAGCAAGAACAGTAAATCGTCTTTATTCATTAGATGTTCATCAGTTTATGAATAATCCCAGATTGCTATAGAAGCTAGAAGTCAAAAGTCGATTCTGCTGTACGGACGTTCCCTGGAACGTCCCTCCTGTACTGACGTAGCATCTACGTCCCTACTGACTTACACTGCTGCTTCTGCTCTTGCTGCTGCTGCTTCTTCAGGATGAATACCCAATCGAGTTAGATTGAGACGACCTTTGTTATCAAATCCACGAATCTTGACAACAATTTCATCTCCTACAGCCACTTCATCCTCAACCTTACCTACTCTGCCTTCAGCGAGTTGAGAGATATGAATCATACCTTCTTTACCAGGTAAAACTTCTACAAAAGCACCAATTTCAATGATACGGGTTACTTTACCAGCATAAACATCCCCTTCATTGAGTTTACGGGTCATGTTCACAATTAGCTTTTTGGCTTTTTCTGCCTTACCAGCTTCTACTGCAGCAATAGTGACAGTTCCATCATCTTCAATATCGATTTTAGCTCCTGTTTGCTCGGTAATAGCTTTAATGGTTTTTCCAGAAGGGCCAATAACTAAACCAATCAATTCAGGATCGATTTTAATTGTTAATAATCGAGGTGCATAGGGTGAAAGTTCAGTACGGGGTTGCTCGATCGCTTTGAGCATTTCTGCTAAGATATGCAATCGGGCTGGTTTGGCTTGTTCGATCGCTTTGGCTACCGTATCCATAGATAGACCAGTAATTTTCATGTCCATCTGTAGGGCAGTAATACCTGAATCTGTACCCGCAACCTTGAAGTCCATATCACCCAAGAAGTCTTCTATCCCTTGGATATCAGTAAGAATACGAACTTCATTCTCCTCTTTAATTAGACCCATAGCTGCACCACTAACAGGCTTAGTAATTGGTACTCCTGCATCCATTAAAGATAGAGTAGAACCACAAACAGAACCCATAGAAGTAGAGCCGTTAGAAGAAAGGACTTCGGAAACAACTCGAATTACATAGGGGAAGTCCTCTTTTGAAGGTAAAACGGGAAGCAAAGCCCTTTCTGCTAAAGCACCATGTCCAATTTCCCTTCTTCCAGGAGAGCGTAGAGGTTTCGTCTCGCCTACAGAGAAAGGAGGAAAGTTATAGTGATGGAGATAGCGTTTTTCATCTTGAGGATGAAGATCGTCACCCAAATCTTGAGCATCTCCTGATGTTCCCAAAGTAGCGATCGATAAGACTTGAGTTAATCCTCTTTTAAACAAGCCTGTGCCGTGGACTCTTGGGGGTAATAGTCCAACACGACAGGTTATTGGTCGTACCTGATCTAAACTCCGCCCGTCAACCCGCATACTTTCTGTTACGATTTGACCACGCATTAACTTTTTCGTTAATGCTTTAAACAGATTAGACACTGCTTTGGGGTCTTCTGCTACAGATAGAGCAAGAGGGTCTTCTTCTGGCAGTTCAGCCAGATCTGCTTCAATTTTGTTAGCTTTAATTTCATCCAAAGCTGCATCGCGAGCATTTTTATCGAAATCGTACTGAGCCAACACTTTTTTGATGGGTTCAGTAGCACGATCGCTAATAAACTGTTCTAAGGCTTCATTGACAGAGGGTGGTTCAGCTGTGGCAATCTCGATTCCTAATTCGGCAATCAATTCTCTTTGAGCCTGAATTAGCTCTTGTACTGCTTCATAACCAAAATCGATCGCCTCAATAATATCTTGTTCTGGTAGTTGATTAGCTCCTGCTTCTACCATAACCACACCATTGGGTGTGCCAGCTACAACTAAATCTAAGTCTCCCTGTTTAACTTCTTTATAGGTGGGATTGATGATAAAGTCATCGCCTACTAAACCTACTCTCACGGCTGCCATAGGGCCATAAAAAGGAATTTTAGCGAGTAAAACTGCTACAGAAGACCCTGTTACGGCTAAGACATCTGGAGGAACATCTTCATCCATAGATAAAGTAGTTGCCACAATTTGAATATCATCTCTCAGCCAAGATGGAAACAAAGGTCGTAACGGACGATCGATTAACCGACTTGTAAGGATTGCCTTTTCTGGAGGTCTTCCTTCTCGTCGTAAAAATCCCCCAGGAATCTTCCCTGCTGCATATAATCTCTCTTCGTAATCAACAATTAGAGGTAGAAAATCAATTCCTTCCCTCCCTTCTGACTGAGTAGCCGTAACTAAAACTGCCGTATCTCCTGATTGGATGAGAACAGAACCCCCTGCTTGTGGCGCGAGCAAGCCAACCTTGAGCCTAATATCCCTACCATCAAAGGATATTGACTTGTCAAATTCTTGCATTCAGCTTTTTTTCCTTAACTTATTCACTTTTTCTTTTTCTAGCAGCGATCCTAACATTTCTACAGTCTTAATTTTCTCGTCTTAAATCTCTCAACTTAAAAATTTAGGAGATGGACAGTATAAACTATATAACTATGTATCACCAGAGAAAATTTCTCTCAAAAAGTTTTAACCTTTAAATGGATAAAAGATTTTTTAATATTTTTAATTTAACCGAAGATCAGGCAATCGCAATTCTCAAAAAGCCTCTAGAAGAGCTAGAAGATCAATCTGAGCGTTATGTCGCAGTTTCCCATTTAATCAATTTTCCCACCGAGCGATCGATTCAAGCTTTGATCGATACTATCGAAGATCGCAACCCCCAAATGTATCATCGTATTGCTAGGCGTAAAGCTGTTGAGAGTTTAGGCAGACTTAAGGCCTCCATAGCTTTACCTATAATTGCAGCTTGTCTACAAGATGATGACCCCTATACTGTAGAAAATGCCGTGTGGGCAATTGGCGAAATTGGTACAGATGATGAGTCTATTTTAGAGAATATGGCTCAATTACTAACTAAACCAGAACAAAATTATCGAGTCATCATTCAAACCCTAGCCAAATTTGGCTATAAGCCAGCTAGAGAAATAATTAAACCATTTATCGACTCTGAAGACGAATCAATCTCTAGTGCTGCCCTCTCGGCGATCGCTCGCTTAACGGGAGATTATAGCCAGATGGATCGGGTAGCTGCTTTTCTTCACCACTCTAGTGTTAATGCTAGAAGAGCCTGTATTCAAGATTTGATTGATGCTGAGTATTACTCTTCTATCCCCAAAATTGCTCAATCTCCTATATCTCTAGTATTTCGTCTACGAGGAATTAGACTACTAGCAGCAACAGGATTACCTTCAGGCAAAGTCACTTTTGCTGAGATTGAACCTAGTTTAGACCAAGTTATTCGCGATCATCCTCAAGATTTGGAAATGGTACATGAGTATGACCAAACACCAGCTTTAGAATTCTTAATTCGGGAACTATATCATACTGATTTTGGACGTTGCTATTTAGCTAGTCAAACTCTATTAACAGAATATCCGACACAAGCTGGCGAAGCTCTTATGAAAACTTATGAAGAAGAAGCTTGTAGTGATTACGGAGCGCACTATCATGTAGTTAAATTAATTGGCTGGCTTAAATATCAACCAGGAAAAGCAATACTTATAGAAGCATTGAATAATACTCAACCCCAATTTCAAAAATCTCGCGCAGCAGCAGCGATCGCTCTTGCTAATCTAGGGGCAACCGATGCTACTTCTTTGCTTCAAGAAACTCTTAATACTTCTATTTTTGACTTAAAATATGCTTCTCTCCTAGCATTGGAACAGTTAGAGGATCTAAGTGGTTGGGCGATCGCAGCTAATGATGAAAATTTACTAATTAAGGCTAAAGCAGAGAGTAAGTTGGGTAATAGGTAATCCGTAAAAAGTGTGCAATTTTGACCACCAACCCCTGTACAGACGTAGCATGCTACGTCCATACTAACCACCAATCCCTAACCCTCCCCAACTAGTTAATTTTATTGGTGTCGATCTATTTAAGGAGAATTACTATTGTCACTTGAAGAGCGTTATCCTAACTTAAAGCATAAAAATCCTCATCTTAGGGAGAGGACTATGCAACAAATCGCTGAAGAATACACAGAAGAGACCATATCTGAGCTAGTGTCAATTCTCTATTCAGAAGATGTAACTTTTCGTCGTACAGCAGCAAGAACTTTAGGGGTAATTGGTTTAGATACTGTACCTTTTGTGCTAGAAGAACTAAATAATAGTGACAATTCTATTGTCAGAGCTAGTTGCGTTGATATCTTAGCTAATATTATTTTTTACCATAGGGAAGAAGAAAAATTCCCTCCCGAAGCTATAGCAGGTTTAAAACAAGCTTTACACGATCCTAATCCTCTTGTTTACTTAACTACTATTGGTGCATTGGGTACTTTGGGTAAATCAGCTTTTAATATTTTCAAGGAAGCATTAGAGGTGGATAATATTGCTGTACAAGTAGCGGTAGTGGATGCTTTAGGTTCTCTCGGTGATGAACGAGGACTGGAAATTCTCAGTAATCTAGCAGAAGATGAAACTGTAGATGTTTATATTAAAGACTCTGCTGTTAGTGCTTTATCTCGCTTAGAACAGGTAATTAAGTTCAATCAATAGATTTAATTTTAGTTTTTTAGCAAGCCACAATTATGCAGTTTTGATAAAGTGGATAATTTCCTTGGAATAGCGGATGATTTCCCTAGCGTGACCTAGAAATTGACTGTCTTCATTTAATTGAGCGATCGCATTTTTGGCTTCTCTAGATAACTGTTCATGTTCGACTGTATTTTTAGTTTCTAACTCTTCTAATAATGCTTTCAGCCGTGCTAATTCTATTTTGTTTTCTTGAGCTTTTTGCTGTTGTTTACTAATTAAAGAATCAGGATTGTTGGTGTCTAATTTAGCTTGTATTCGTTGCATTGATGTTTCTAGAGTTTTTACTCTATTTCTAAGTTCCAGAACATCTTCGCGGGGATATTTAATCTCTTTTCTAAAGTTAGATAATATTTTAGTTAGATATTGATAACCACGAATTGCAGGACGCAAAATCGTTAGGAATAAAGTTAAAGCTGAACTTACATAACCCACATTACTAATACCAGTTGCAGCTAGTAGATAGAGAGCAATTGCCGAAATACCATGTAAGGCGATCGCACCAACAAGAGACCAATAAGCAACCTTCTGGACATAGTTTAACTGTTTTTGCTCAAATTCCAGACCTTTTTTTCTAGATAGTTGAGCCTCTTCGATCGCTTCACGAGCATCAAAATAGATATTCCAGGGAATAGTAATAATAATTAAGAGCCACCAAAAACTGGCAATCCCAATTAACCAATCAATTAAGTTACCTGCGGATATATGTAACCATTGCCCAATTCCACCAACAATTAACACTAAAATTCCGAAACTAATACTAATGCCAATAAATCTACCGAACATTTTTTTTATTGAAGTCTGTTTTTTAATTATGTAAAAACAATAGATACTTGTTGTGATAACTGTGACAATTTATCGAGTTTCACTGTGGTTAATAATTACTGAATAATTGGCAAAAAGCTGAGAGATATGTCAGAGGTTATATCTTCCGATTCAACCTAATGTTATTATGCTTTCCAGTTAGTGATGAGGGCGATTAGGTTATTTTGCGATCGCGCTTTATAGAAAATACAAGAAGATGGAAATTGTGTGTAAAGTACTTGCTTTCAAGTGTAGGTGTATGGGTATTTTAGAAGTTGTAAATGAGCGTATTTTGAGCGTTATTTCAGGTTCTAGTGTATTGCCTTGAGGGTGAAAGTCTCGTAGTTAAAGGCACAGATAATTATGCGGACGGAGAGACTCGAACTCTCACGTCAAGGACACTAGAACCTAAATCTAGCGCGTCTACCAATTCCGCCACGTCCGCTTAAAATTTAGATGGCTTTAATATAATAGCAAAGACAGTCACCAAATTTATTGTAAATTGCAAAATTTTCTTTGTCGATCGATTTCTGGCTCGATCCAAGAGTAAGCAAAGTGGCTAACAGAGTTTATTTCAGGGGTTTTTCTAAATAAAGCTGCCATTTGCTCTTCTAGGGGAGGATGGTTATTATAAGTTTTGCCCCAAGCTCCAGCCAAAGCAGGAGTAATTTTAGTTCCTGCTGGTGCCATATCTATTACAGTTTTTACTTGGTCAACTATACAGCTAGTACCATCACAAACTGCATAAGCCATAGGATGCCATTCCATAGAAGCAGGAAACTTATCCCAAGCTTGCAAACGAGAATCAAATCCGCTTTTACCAACTAAACGATTACCACCAGGAAAAAACACCGCTCCAGTAGGAATACTTTGATTTTGAATAGGTGCTGCTGCAAAAGAGAGGAAATCAATAATTCCCTGAGCAGCGTGAGCTACAGATAAAAACCATAATTGGAAGTTTAATAATGTAGCTGATTGTTTATCTGCTGATGATTGTATTTCTCTACCTTGCCAATCAGGAAAGTCTTCTTCTGGATATAGATTATCGATCGCTGCTATATCTTGAACTGTAATCTTACCTGTTTTGAGATATCGCTCTATTAAAGCCACTGCTTTTTTGTTTTTAGCTCTTTCGTAAAGGGATTGGGTTGATGCTGAGCCATAAATCCAGAGGTCTTTAACATGACTTACTAGAGAATGCTTACCTGAACCGCGAGGGTAGCGAATGTAATCAAATAAAACACCATCTGGTTGTCTTTTTCTTACTGCTTCAACCAACTGATAATAATCTATTTGTGCCTGACGATTATAAGGATCGATAAAAGCTTGAGATTGATCGTGAACTACCTCTAGACTATCTTGCCCTCTACCATTACGAGCTAGAGCAGATTGCCGATCTGCTCTTTGGGCATAAGTATAGCCAAAATTCATCGTAAATAGCCAAGCATATACCTTTAAACCTCTTTCGTGACCTTTGCTGATGGTTTGTTGGAGTAGATCGATATTTTCTGCTCCTGGCGAGCGTACCACAGGTATCCACGGAGTAGAATTATCTGCTGGGGGTAGCAGAACCTGGCTATCGTAAAAGACTTCAAGATGGACTTGATTGTAACCTAAATTGACGATGCGATCGAGGATATAATCAACTGAACCAGGAGTAATATCACAAGGATAAAGACGCAACCAAATAGCTTGTGTGTTTGGCCAAGTTTGACGGCGACACTGGTTTAGTAGTTGACTATGTTTTTGAACGAGAGATTTATACTGTTGATAAGCCTGAGAGTTTTTTTCTAGAGAAGCATTAAGTAATTTTTCTTTAGTCAATACTTCTTCCTGATTAAGACGGCAATAAGCTTCCATTGCTGCTTGCGCTGGCTGGTTAAATATCGACTGACTAATTAAACTAGTACTTAGAACTGAACTAGCAACTAGAGTATTTATCAAACTGGGAATCTTGCCTTTTTTCCGCACAATCTTTCCTCTCAGATTATTTGCAACAATCCACCAATGTAAATTAGGCTAACTGAATTATCTCAGGCTCAAATTGCTACCGATACTTACTCGTTTCTACGTTTAATTATTACTTACTTATATTTATTTGAGCAAAATAAGAGAAAAAAAACGATAAGATTAGCTTTCTATGTATCAGAATTTTATTAAAGTACTTCAAAGTCTTCTATTTATACTGCTTTTAGTCATTTCTACTCCTATTTTATTCTTATTCGCTTTGATTACTTATTTAGTGGAGAAGTCTAAAAATGAGCGATCGGACCATGAAAACGATAGTTAATCAGCCAAAACTGTTTGTTTATGACATCATACCTACACTAGATTTGTCTTGAAAATAGGAGTTCAGGAGTTGAAGTCTAAAGATAATTATTACCCCTCCTACAAGTTAAATGGAGAAGGGGTAAGTAGAAGCTAAATCTATATCCTAAATTAGTAATTAGATACCGCGCTTTAATGATATTTCTACTTGGTTGAACTCTTGAGTAAGACGTTTTTTGAGCTTTTCTGGTAGGGGACGATTGCCATAAGAGCTATAGTAACCAGCTAGAGCATTTAAAGCAGTTTGCATAGTTGTAAAAGAGCGCAATCCAGCTACTTTTCCATCACGACGATAACGAGAAGCATAATCACTAATTTGCGCCCTTGCTAAAGTTACTACTTCTTTTTTATTAGCTGCATCATCTGGTAATTCGATCGCTGTTTTGAGATTTTCTAGAACAGCTAAGGTGTCTTGACCATAGTTACCAGTTAGCCCAGAGGGACTAGAAGAACACCCCATTAAGCCAATTACAACCACTAAAACAAGAGCAAGTAAACGAGATAAGTATTTTTTAGAAAACATAAATTTATTTTGGGCAATTCTAGATTCAGTTTACCCCTTTACGGTACTCTTAAGCTCATTGCCATTAAGATTCTAAAATTTGTCTAAAATCTTGCTTATCTAAAAAAATAGCTCTAATTCCTCAGAAAAATTGGAA
>JBFRWE010000339.1:0-3807 GCA_051439345.1 Xenococcaceae cyanobacterium | reverse complement strand
GTATTAGTAGAAAATAGTTCTTTTTCTAGTTACCAAAATTAATTAAAGCTCACCCCGAATCTCTTCGACTACTCCATCACGAATTACTACTTCTACATTCAGTTTTTTAACTAAATTGTCTCCTTTTTCCAGACGAAAGAAGCTTTCCATTTGAGCTTGGACTACTTCTTGATCTAATTCAAACAACTGTACCTGTTGTAATTGTTGAAGCAACTGATTTTTCTTATTGAGTAATTCTCCTTTTTTTTGATTCACCTGTCCCTGAATATTTTCCATTTGCTTGGCTATCTGAGGACTAGGAGGTTGGGTACTTTTTTTGCTAATTTCTTCAAGGGTTCTTTTACCCTGCATTTCTAGTTGTTCTATTTGTTGGTCAATTTGTGTAACTTGACCTTGTAGTTGCTGTTGCACTTCCTCCTTCCAACGAGTGGTTACGATCGCTTTAACTGTAACTGGACGTTTTAGAAGTAAGCTGGAAGTTGCATAATCCATAAGAGTTTGCTCCTGGGTATTTTTTAAAGTTGGTTATGTACAGATCCAAGATTACAATACGAAAAGTATTTCTCTATCATTGAACTTTTCTGTTTTAACCTTAAAAATAAATCGATCGAGATAAATTTTCGATTATTTTTCGGCGAACAGAGTGGCAATTAGCTGCTGATAGTGTTCTCTGATGACTGGACGCTTAATTTTCATAGTTTGAGTCATCATACCGTTATCAATACTAAAAGGCTCTAAAATTAGCTTAAAACTGCCAATACGATCGTCTGGACGATAACCTGGACGATTTTTAACTTCGCGGTTTAACTCTTGACGAAATAAGCTTTGAATTGCCTGATTACTTAAGTCACTGTTAGTTATCTCACTTTCTTGAGCATCAGGACTGGGTAGATTAAGGTCTAGTTTTTGGTCATTAACCCATTGTTGTAGAGCTTCTAAGTTAGGCACAATTAAAGCACCAAGCGATCGCTGATCTTGTCCTAGTAACATAATTTGATCTATGTATTTACTACGAACGCAAGCATCTTCGATGGGTTGGGGTTCGATATTTTCACCATTGGTCAAAACAATAGTATCTTTTGCCCTGCCTGTAAGGACTAAATCATTAGCAGGTGTTACCCAACCGAGATCGCCACTATCAAACCAACCTTCTGAGTCGATGGCTTTAGCGGTAGCTTCTGGTTTTTTATAGTATCCTTGCATTACTTGTGTCCCCCGAATTAAAACAAGTCCTGTTTCTCCTTGGGGTAGCGTCTTACGAGTTTGAGGAGCGACTATTTTGATTTCTGTTTCTGCAAGGGGTTGTCCTGCAGAACCTCTTAAATTGTGATCGAGACGACGAACATTAGTTACAGGAGCAGTTTCAGTTAATCCATAACCAACTAAAAGAGGAATATCAACTATCTCATAAAAATTATCTAGATGTTTAGCCAAAGAGCCACCTCCGCTGACAAACAATTTTACATTTCCCCCCACAGCATCCCGCACTTTTTGGTAGACTATCTTGCTACCTAAACTATGTAAAGGAGCAAGTATACTTGCTTGAAGTCTAGCTTTAATTTTTTCTGTAGCCGAAGCATCCAGATTTTCTAAACTCAATCCTTCAGCAATTCTTTTGGCAGTAATATAATTTTCAGAAATATTGAAGAAAAAGTTAATTAGTTTTTGTTTACCAGCAGATTGCTCTCGAAATTGTTTTTGTACTCCTTCATAAAGAGATTCCCACAAACGAGGAACTCCTACCATATAGTGAGGTTTATATTTTTGTAAATCTTGTTTGAATGAGCGTATATTGGTATAGTACATAGTACAACCTTGGGAAAGGAAGAAATATTCCACAGTACGTTCGTAGACATGCCAACTAGGAAGGATACTCAGTACACGATCGCCAATATCTGCATTCAGAACTGCTTTAAAGTTAATTACTTGATGTAACAAGTTAGCGTGGGATAGCATTGCCCCTTTCGGCTGTCCTGTTGTTCCCGAAGTG
Organism: Xenococcaceae cyanobacterium; assembly: GCA_051439345.1. Classification (GTDB taxonomy): domain Bacteria; phylum Cyanobacteriota; class Cyanobacteriia; order Cyanobacteriales; family Xenococcaceae; genus JASJDJ01. The sequence goes on along the minus strand of JBFRWE010000339.1, from coordinate 1,817 downwards.
TAAATTAGAGTGGCTAAAGTTTGTTTATCTTGTTCTACAGGTTGTAGTTGATGCTCTTTCCCCGCAGACATAAGTTGAGTAAAGTTAACTATCTGATGAGGTATATCTTCTGGTGGAGTTTCTTCAGATAGCAAGACAATTAAATCTAAGGAAAAATTATCTAATTCAGGACGCAGTTTAGCTAAAGTTTTTAGGTCTTCTACTACTAAACTACTGCTATCACTATCTTGAAAGATATAAAGTAACTCTTGTCTTTCTGCTTTAGAAGAACGAACTGCATTGGCTGCACCGTGAGTCATAATTCCTTGATCGGCAATAAACCAGCGAGGGCTATTATCAGCAAAAAGTGCAACTTTACCCCCAGATTTTACTCCTAATGCTTGTAGTCCTGAGGCAAATTGCTGAATTTGTTGATATAACTGCTGATAAGTAAGAGAAATCTTGGGTTCGATATGCGGGGCATCTAGAGCGACGGTATCACCAAATTTCTCGGCTGCTATCTGCCAAACCGCTGCTAAAGATTGAATTGAAGTATAGTCAACTAGATCGATCGAGTTTTTGAAATTGGTCATAGTGATAAAAAAATTAATCGTGAGAGCTTGAATTTTTCTTATTGTTGAAAGTTCATGTGTCAATATTATGGGGTCAGCACACCTTAGTAACAGGGGGAAAATTCAGGTTTTTTCTTTGTACATTCGGTGAAGTTAAACTATGGTTACTAGCTTTCTAGCTAAAAAGCTCTCGCTGCAACTATTCGTAACATAGTTTCGATATTCAACTTAACAATCTGGGCATTCTAAGAAAACAGACTTATTTAAAACTATTTGGTCTTCCAATTTAATTAAAAAATCCAGATGCTAGATTGCTCTAACCAATTTAAGCCTAAAAGGTATTGGTCTTCAATTTTATTTGTGCTGGTTCTTTCACTGACTATTTTGCTCAAAGGATGTAGTCTAGGTCAAAGCGATGAATTAGCTCCTCTAAAAGTGGGTATGAATAATTGGCCTGGATATGCTATCGCTCTCTATGCTCAACAACAAGGTCTTTTCGAGCAACATGGGCTTCAAGTGCAACTAGTTCATTTTACTAATCAGCAAGATAATATCCGCGCTACTCTTAGAGGGGCTTTGGATGCCAGTTTTGTTCCTCTTTGGGAAGTAATGCAAGTAGACCCTGGCAACGATCGACCAGCTTTTATTTTAGTAGCAGATGTTTCGTCTGGCTCTGACGGCATAGTTGCTCAACCTGAGATTAAGTCTATTCAGCAGCTAAAGGGTAAAAAGGTAGGAATCAAACTAGGCACAGTTAGTCATCTTATTTTACTCGAAGCTCTCAACGCTTATAAATTGAGACCACAAGAGATCAAAATTGACGATGTTCTCAACTCCACCTCTATGCACAAAATGGAGACACAAGAGCTAGATGCAGCAGTATTATGGGAACCTTCTTTGAGTGAAACTGCCACAAAAATTGGAGGCAATATTATTTTTACCACTAAAGATGTAGATAGTCTGGTTATTGATGGACTGGCTTCGCGGTTGAGTTTTGTCGATGCTCATCAAGCAGAATTATCCCAATTTATTCTGGCTTGGTTAGATGCTCTTGATGACTTAAAAAATGACTCCGAGCGAGTTTTTTCCGTAATTGCCCAGGAATTAAATCAAACTACAGAATCTTTTGCCCAAGATTATAGTGGACTCAAACCAGGCGATCGAGTCATGAATCAAAAAATGTTTGCAGGACATTTAAACGAATCCAAAGAAAAAATTATTCAGTTATTAAAAGCAGACTCTAGACACAAACGAATAATCCGCCAA
>JBFRWE010000338.1:0-6234 GCA_051439345.1 Xenococcaceae cyanobacterium | reverse complement strand
AATAGATTTACTACTAGTTTGCTTATTACTTTGCTTATTACTTTGAGAGTTATTAACTTTAGTTTGAGAGGGTGGTAAATAGTCTGACGTTTGCTCAATAAACTCTTCAAAATCTGCTGATTTATCTGCTGGTTTTCTTCTACTACTCATAACTTAATTACCTCCTCACACCATTCTGTCAATTCTTTTTGTTCTGATGAAGCTCTTTTTCCCATATTCCAAACCACGCCCCCAAGGTCATCTGCATCAGCAATCTTTGCCTTATCATATATCACTGAAGATAAAACCCTAACTCCTGTCTCATCTTCCTTACTTCTCAAGTAATCGCCAATTTCAACCGTTACTGCCCTTGAACGATGTGCCAGAGAAACGAACGTAGCAGCTTTAAACTTTTTCCCGTGTAGCGAAGCTTGCTTAATTAATCGTAGTGTTGGATTAGAGGCTATTTTATCTACACTAGTAGGCTTGACAGGAATAAGCAGCTTATCCTCATCCGTTAGAGCAAATATTATGGCTCGATTCATCTCACTAGCATTGGCAGGACAATCAACAATCGTATATTCAGCTTTGCTCTTAAGCATGGGAATTTGCGGGCAAGAAATCATTAGGGTCTGTTAATTGAAACACTGGAACATCAATATCCAGTTCCTTAATCCAGAATGAAGATATTCTCATGGGGTCGGCATCGATAAGCATAACTGTCTTTTTAAGGATAACTGAGAGGTAATAAGTTAAGTGAACAGTTACGGTTGATTTACTTACTCCTCTTTTGGCATTAAATAAGCATCCTCAGCATACTGCTTTATTGTATCTACTCATTCCATAAGTTATACACTACTAAAGCTTTGTTTGCCAGTTATAAATAATGTAATTTTTCGAGCTAATAGTTACTCATGTAACCGCTTATAATAATGCTTATTTTCTTCTTTGAAGAGAAAAGCCGTCTATTGTGCTTTTAAATAATCGAGAAAAGACATAATTTGAGGATCGGTTAAATACAGTCGGCTTTTAACTCCATAAGTTCTCATGAGATAGGCTCTAGCCCTGTCTATACTCCAACCTAATCTGGCTAAATGTAAATCTATTTCGGCAATTATATCGTTCCAATCTATTATCTCGCAGAGGGCATATTCTTTATTTGATTGGGGTAAGGTCAAATTCTCAAATTCGTTATACGCCCAATTTAATAACTTAATCTCATCTTCTTCAAGCTTAGATGCTAATTTAGAGTAAGCTCCTTTCACTTCGTCAAGTGTAGCTGAAGAAGATACCTGCAATAGTTCCCACCAATTCAATCGCTCATGGCTAACTGGTGGCGGGGAATATCTACCAATGGATTTGGATTTATAGAGCCGATTGGGGTTGCCAAACTCTAGCTCCATGTGAAAACTCACCCACTTAGGCGACTGGGGATTAAAAGAATATAAATAGCTCAAAAATTGTTGTTGGGCTGCTACAGAAGTATCGCCACGGAATACCGCTTGATAGAGCCAATCATTACAGAGAATCGTGTCATTATAACGCTTTGACCATAAAGCCCATAAGTCATCTGGTAGTAATTTTTTGGTAAATCTTGCTTTTCTTTGAGAGCGAATATAAGTAATCTTTTGCTTGGTTTCTTCATCTAATAATTCGCCAAATTCAGGTAGGAAATTATCGAATAATTCTGACTGTTCTCCAGGCGGAAATACATAGCCACATTCGGGGCAAATTCTGAGGAATATATTTATAAGAGCATGGCAGTCGGGACATTCTTTAGTATCTGTATTGGGACGAGGTGGAGATGGGCATAAAGAAATTTTACGTTTTTTATCTATCCTTCCCAGTCTTTTAAAATTCTCTCCAAAATCTAATAACAAACAATCTTCTTTGTCGGGGGATAACCTCAGTCCCCGTCCGCACATTTGAATTAGCAAAGCTAGGCTTTTGGTAGGACGGGCAATAATTACCGCTTCTACTGAAGGTTCGTCAAATCCTTCGGTTAAAGTTCCCACACTGCTAATAATTTGAATCTCACCATTTTTAAATTCAGTAAAAATTGCTTTTCTTTGTTCGGTCGGCGTTTCCGCTTGGATGTGTGCGGTAACAATTCCTGCTATATTAAATAGTTCTGTTAGTAATTGGGATTGTTCTACACCAGCACAAAAAGCGATCGCTTTCCTGTGGGAACAGATTTCTTTAAAGCGACGTACTACTTCAGTGTTGTATTCTTCTTCGGCACAAACTACATTGATTTGAGATTGCTTGTAGTCCCCATCTTTACCTGTATCTAATTTGGTCAAATCGAGCAAACCACCATAACCAAAATGTCGGGCAGGGACTAGATACCCCATCTTGATTAGTGACTTAATATCAGGAGCTTGTACTGCTACTTCTACATGGGGAAAATATTCTTTAGCTTTGGTGCGGAATGGGGTGGCTGTTAAGTGTAAAAATTTAACTTTTGACAGTGCCACAACTGGGGCGGTGGCATAGTGATCGATCAAATCCTGGGCTGAGGAGTAAAAGCTGGTAGTATGAGATTCATCAAAGATAACCAATCCTATATCCTTTGGGTAATCGCGACGGGCTAGGGTTTGAACGCTGGCAACTATTACCATCTCATCACCTTCAGCATGAGGATAACCTGCTTTGATATAACCGATTTGGCGATCTCTAATACCGTAATTAATTAAAGTGTTTACTGTTTGGTCGATTAGTGGTTCTCGGTGAACGATGAATAAAACCCGACAATTTCTGCTGACTGCATCAGAAATAATGTGGGTAGCAGTTAGAGTTTTTCCCGAACCTGTAGGAGAAACCAGCATGACTGATTTTTTACCCCAACGATACCATTCGTAAATCTGTCCGATTACTTGCTTTTGGTAGTCTCTTAGTTGAAATTTTAGCTGATTGTTACTGTTTTTTCGATTGACAAGTGTTATTTGTGGTTTGTCAAGTTCGGCTAATTGCTCCATAATTGTTTGAGAATTTTTGGTTCTGGTTCTTAATTTACAAACTGGTGTGACGAATGTGGCTTAATTTTGGCACGCTTGTGGTTACTTCTCTATCATTACGCCGATTCCCCAAATATGCGCTTTTGAGGAATAATCGCTCTATACCTTATGGTTCTGAAGAGTTAGACGATGCTGACTCCAATACCCGCTTCAATGTTAGGGTCAGTATGAGGGCGAATTACAATCTCAATATCCTGGTCTAGCAAGTTCAGAAACCGAAATAAGCGATCGCTAGAAAAGCCATCCAGATTACCTCTGGTGAGGGCTGACACTTTAGGTTGATTGATACCCAGTATGGCAGCAGCTTCTACTTGAGTCAGATTTCGCGACTGAATAATCGTACAAATTTGATGAGCTAACTGGGCTTTAGCTAGATAAAGTGATGGTTCGGGAATATTCAAATCGGCAAAGACATTTCCACTGCTTGGTTCTCGTTGATTAACTTCCGTCATTGTGACCTCCTATTTATCCTGAATTTGTTGGTAATCATCTCTGGCTTGTTGGAGTCGCTTCTTAATCAAGTCGATATCTTGTTTTGGGGTTTGAATTCCTGTTTTTGACTTCTTCTGAAAAACATGAAGTACATAAACTACGTCAGTAAACTTAACCGTATATACGGCTCGGTAAGTATCGCCATCGTATCTCTCGACTACTTCTAATACTCCTGCTCCACCGAAACCCTTAAGGGGTTTGGCATTGGTATGTTTACCCCCTAACTGTGCCTGAAAGAGCGCAAAACCAACCGCTTGCCTAACTAGAAGCGGAAAACTTTGCACGGCTTTTTTGGTTGAACCTAGCCAGATAACAGGTACTGGTTGTTGCTTTTCCATATATCCCATATATGGGATATATGGAAGTATTTGTCAAGTACAAATATCGTCTCAATCAATTTTGATGGCTAATATAGTCAAAAACGTCAAATTTTATCAATGTAAAGACCAGAAAAGATTCCTCTTATATGCGCTTTGGGGAATATTAGCTCTATCCCTGAATGTGCCTATGGCTTCAATATGTGTTAGTAATAAGGAGAAGTTTTTGTCCAGGACAGTCTTGGACATATCTATTTGCTCATGGCAGTTGACTTAATTCCCCTATCCCAACTTCCTTCTCGTTATGGCATTGCCCGTTCCAATTTATATAACCGACTCAAGGATTTAAAGATTGAACCGACCAAACAGGGTCGAAAAGCTTTTGTTAATGAAAAAGAGCTAAAGTTACTAGATGAACTCCACGCTCATCTAACTGAAGGTGGTGTAACCTCAGACTTTATCAAGCAACAAGATCATCAATTCCCTCAGCTAGTTACAGATTCTACTTTAGAAGCAGAACTCAGTAGTCCTGTCTCTGTACCAAGTCAGAGTGAACCAACTATTACCCTACAGCCAACTGCTTTAATTAGCGTAGTCGAAGCAGTAGTTAAAAGGTTTATACCCACATCGACTAGTCGCCTAACTTATTTACGAGAACTAGAAGAAGCCTATCAAAACGGCTGGTTGTTGAGTACTTCAGAGGTGGCTAATTTACTGGGATTAGCACAAAAGACCATCACCAGCTATGGACAAGAATTTAGCGATGCTGGTTTTGTCTTTACTCGCGTCGGCATGAGAAAAAGAGGAGAAATCGCCTGGGCTATTGATAAACAAACATCAGACTGGAGCGAACAATTACCTTCATCAACTAAGAGTGTTAAAGAAGCTTTTTCAGAGGCTTTCGATCCATAACCCGATAGACATCTAATCTAAGTTTTGTCGGCTTAGTTTAACCATTACCCTAATCAATTACCCCATGCTACCCCATGGTATACCCTACGGGGTAGCATGGGGTAACGTGGGCTAGTCGAGAGGTTTTGACGAAGATAAAATCGCTAAAAACAAGATAAATCAATACTTGAGCCTACCCAGGGGTAGGTGTTGGTAGCCCAGAAAAAAGGGGGTTTTTTGACTTGATTTTGACCTTAGTTTAGTATCATATATGATATGTAAATAACAAATATGGTATTAAAGCACTTTAATGCTCAAGAACTGGCTGAGAAAAATTGCTTTGGATAAAAACCTACGAGGAGAAGATTATCGAGTACTTCTATTTCTCTTATCTAAAGCCGATGGAGAGACAGTAGAAATATCTCAAGCAGAAATAGCCAGTTTCCTTGAATACAAACAACCACGGGTTTCTCGCGCCCTTAAAAGACTAGATGAATTTAAAATAATTAAGAAAATATTTATAGCGGGAAAATTGGTAGGGTATCGCTTTCTAATTGAAGAGCCAAACCAGGTATAATTGCTTATGTTGTCCCCCTGCATTGGTAAGATTCTGAGCCAGAAAATCAGTGACCTGCATTGGGTCAACTTAAACCCTCAGACTTGAAATCGCTCGAAGTGGCTGCACCATTACGCTACGCTTCATGATTCCGCGCATTAAAATGCTTCACACGTTACTCCCAACTTTTTGGTAACACTTTGTACAACAAATCTCTGTGATTATATTTATAACTGAACTAACTTTGTACAATCACTGGAGAAAGGATAATTAGAAATTGGAAAAAACTTGAACAAGCAGCCACTCTGCGACGGTCACTACGTAGAAGGAGTGGAGAGGCTGCACTTTTTTTGTAGGTAGAACAGAAGAGCATTAGTTAATTAGACTTCTGAATCCAAATCATTCGCCAACTAAATTCAAGAGTTTAAAAATAGTCGTTATAGAGATAAACTAACAATAGAAAAACCGCCAGCTTGGAAGAATTGGCGTTCAGAAAAGCCGACGGTTTTCTATTAATTTTATAGTCATAACCTGCTCCAGCTAATAACTGGGGGCAGAATAAGAGCCGTGAACATTAAGTCCGCAACTAATAGTAGTGTAAACGTTTTAGAAGCAAAAGACCAGTCCCATAACCCTACTCCTGCTCTCAAAAATCCAACTCCACAGCAAAAACTACTAGAAAATAAACAAATTTTTGACACTCATCAACAAGAATGGATTATAGGTAGTGGAGTATCAGAAGCCATTACCCAACTAAATCAATTCAGCATCTCCGACCAACAAGAAATAGCTTCTCTAATCAACTGGAATTATTACGGTGGTTCGGCTGGATGGTACGTACGCTCTATAGACCTGCTCACGGGACAATTCCGTCGCTTCGGACAATTTAAACCAGATATCGCCCTAACTTTTCCCAATAATGCCAAACCCTTAAAATATTTAACTTTTCCTAAAGGAGATGGCACAGAAGTTATTTTACTCC
>JBFRWE010000337.1:0-6030 GCA_051439345.1 Xenococcaceae cyanobacterium | reverse complement strand
TTAAGAAGGTATCAAAAATCCGAGTATAATCCTGAGTACGTTCCTCAATTAATCCAGGGAAAACCCCATTGATGAAAGTAAGATTATCTGTAGCTGGATCGTGCCAAGTTGCTCCTCCTGGCACATTAGGATTAGAAGTTTGAGTGTAACCATCTTTTTCACCAATTTCCCAGTTAGTTGCTTCTGCTGCCACAACGGGGACTAATCCATCAAAAGATTCGAGATCGCTACAACAACCAGTACCCTCAGGATAGTTAGGATTTAAGCCAGGATTGGTTTCGGCAGAAATACCCAAATCACTAGCAATATCAAGGGCAAAGTCTCTATAGAATCCCAATTCAGGGTTTGTGGCTGCTGCTGCACCAGAATTAATATAGAGTTTGTCGCCAACAATCAAGCTATCGAGATTGACCATAACTAGAGTATTGTCAATTTCTTCGGCACTCATATTACTAGCATAATATTCAGAACCAACTAAGCCAATTTCTTCAGCACCGAAGAGAATAAATTTGACCGTATTTTCTGGATTAGATTCGAGTCGCTGTGCTAGTTCAAGTAAAACACCAACCCCAGAAGCATTATCATTTACCCCTTCTAAGCCAGAACGGTCTAAACTAGAAGTACTGGGAGCATTATCGTAATGTGCGCCGACAATAATTTGTTTACCTGAAGTACCTTCTCTGGTGGCGATGATATTGGGAGAGGTTAGAGTTTGTCCTGAAAAATCATAAGTGAATTCTTGTAAATTTGGTTGATAGCCAAAATCTCCTAGGCGTTGACTGAGATAGTCTACTGTTTCTGCTTCCTTTGCTGTGCCAACACTACGACCAGCTAAATTATTAGCTAAATACTCAATCTCTTTTACTGCTGTTTCTCCATAGGCAAGGTTGGCAGCCGTAGCAAACTCAGGAATTATAGTTGAGGCAGTAACTGCCATAATCATAATTCCTAGTTTCTTTGCCACTAAATTCATTTATATACTTCTCGACACCTTTTTTGAGCTGGGGTTATTATGCCTTGATCGACACAATATAGTCTGTTACCAAACAGACTAGACTATTTCTGATTTTTGTGCATTTTCCTACTACCTAAAGCAGAGGGTGATTAGCCAATTCCCTCCACCGTCTTATTTCTAAGGTTGCATAGTAGCTTTAGTGGTAGCGCGATCGATCTTAAAAATTAATACTCCCAAAGGTGGCAAACACAAATCTAAAGAGTAAGGTAGATTGTGGAAAGACCACTCATCTGTCCATTTGCCCCCCAAATTACCCATATTACTACCGCCGTACTGTTTACCATCGCTATTGAATAATTCTGTATAGAATCCTGCTTCGGGTACACCAATACGATAGTGACTATGAGGCTGAGGAGTAAAGTTGCAAATTACTACTAAAAAGTCATTAGGGTCTTTACTACGGCGCAAGAAAGAAACTACACTGTGACTGTTATCGCTACAATCAATCCACTCAAAGCCTGGCTCTTCAAAATCTCTGTCATACAGTGCTGGTTCGCTCTTATATAGTTGATTGAGATCGCTAAAAAACTGTTTTAATTGTTGATGGCGATCGTATTGTAGTAAATGCCACTCAAGATCTGCCCACACATTCCACTCACTCCATTGAGCAAATTCCATGCTCATGAACATGGTTTTCTTGCCTGGATGAGTAAACATATAGGTAAATAAACAGCGCACATTCCCAAATTTTTGCCATTCATCTCCTGGCATTTTCCCAATCATATTGCTTTTACCGTGAACTATCTCATCATGGGAAAGTGCCAACATATAGTTTTCGCTGTGGTGATACCACATACTAAAGGTGATATTATTTTGGTGGAATTGGCGGAACCAGGGATCTATACTGAAATAGTCCAACATATCGTGCATCCAGCCCATATTCCACTTAAGATTAAAGCCTAAACCTCCTGTATAAGTGGGCCAAGATACCATCGGCCAATCCGTAGACTCTTCCGCAATAGAAAGTACCCCAGGAAAATAGCCAAACAATAAACTATTAACCTGACGGAGGAAATTGGCTGCTTCGATATTTTCTCGACCCCCATATTCATTAGCAATCCATTCTCCATCTTTTCGGCAATAATCAAGATAGAGCATCGAAGCAACTGCGTCTACTCTGATCCCATCGATATGATATTTATCAAACCAAAAGAGAGCATTAGCAACTAAAAAGTTTCTGACTTCGTTACGGTTATAGTTAAATACTAATGTACCCCATTCTTTATGTTCGCCTTTGCGAGGATCGGCGTGTTCGTAAAGATGAGTCCCATCAAAGAAAGCCAAACCATGACCATCTTTGGGAAAGTGCCCAGGAACCCAATCGACAATTACGCCAATACCATTTTGGTGACATCGATCGATAAAATACATTAAGTCTTCAGGATTACCGTAGCGAGAAGTAGCTGCATAATAACCTGTAACTTGATAACCCCAAGAACCATCAAAGGGATGTTCCGCAATGGGTAATAATTCTATATGGGTATAACCTAATTCTTTGACATAAGAAATTAATTTTTCTGCTAGTTCGTAGTAACTTAAAAAACGGGTTTCAGGCTTCCATTCAGAAACTTGAACTGGTTCAGACTCTCCTGAAAGTAAACGAGTTTTTTCTTCTGAAGAAGCGTGTAACCAAGAGCCGATATGAACTTCATAAACAGATATGGGTTTACTTAAAGGATCGCTATGGCGACGTTCTTCCATCCAGCGATCGTCTTGCCACTTATAGGTATCCAAGTCGGCTACGATCGAGGCTGTTTTTGGTCTAACTTCTTGTTGAAATCCATAGGGGTCAGATTTTTCATAGATATGACCTTCCCAATTTTTAATCTCATATTTATATTTGGCACCTACTTTGAGTTCGGGAATAAATAATTCCCAAATACCATTGCCTCGTTTCCGCATTTGGTGTTCTCTGCCATCCCAGTTATTGAAATCGCCTAAAATAGAAGCATTGCGGGCATTGGGAGCCCAGACAGCAAAATATACCCCTTGAACTCCATTAATACTGGTAGTGTGAGCCCCTAATTTTTCGTAGATACGGTGATGATTACCTTCTGCAAATAAGTGGATATCAAAATCTGTCAGTTGAGAGGAACTAAAGCCATAAGGATCGTAAATTACTTTTTCGTGTTCTCCTTCTTTTACTCGCAGTTGATAGTTAGCTAAGGTTGGCGTTTCAATGGTACAAACAAAAAAGTTGGGATGATGTAGCGATTGCATCGAGTATTCTGTCCGTTCTTCTGGACAAACTACCCAGGCTGCATCGGCTTGAGGAAGATAAGCCCGTACTACCCAACTTTTAACCTTGCCATTTTTTTCTAGAGGATGACAACCAAGAATTTCAAAGGGGTTGTGATGAAGATTATTAACGATCTGATTTACTTGTTCTGGTGCAACGGTTGAAGACATTAAACTACCAATAGAGATTATTTAAGAGAGAAAATTTGAGACTATTAGACTTTTGTTAAATATTCATACATAACTTTAACTATTTTTGAACCCTAAAGTTCAACAATTATCGCTCGCCCTAGAAAAATTTTCTCTAAAAAGGAGTCACACTCTTAATAAATTTACGAATTCCCAGTAAAAAAATTATTTCTCTCACTTGGGAATTCAACTGAGGAGGGAAAGGGCTTGCTGCTATTTGTGCCTGCAACTCGGCATATTCGCTAGCTGTTAAAGGTTTACCATCAATAGGCGATCGCCCTTCCAAAATTATTTCTGTTCTTAATATTTCTTCTGGTATATCTTCTGGAGGCGGTAAAGTATAACTAGGTGAAGCAATTAATAGCCCAAATATTATAGAACCTAAGATTTGTAATTTATCGCTCATTTTCTTTAATCTATGTCTTCTCTGGAAAAACGCCTAGAAGTATTTCGTAAGTTACCCTTAAGAGCGCAACTAGCAACTATACTTTCTAGCAAAGCTAATTCTGTTTTAAGCCAAAATCAAAATTATATTGCCAGTTTAGAACGAATTCATCAAGAATGTTTGGCGAATGCTACAATCCAGGCAAAAAAAATTTATCAGCAGAGTGCTACAGATTTAAACAACTTATAGTAAACTCTAAAATTCTTATCTTAACCAAACTAAAATCTATGACTCAGATTAAACAAATTATTGGCACTGGTGTTCCTGTTATTGGGAATGATATCGATACAGATAGAATTATTCCCGCCAGATTTCTTCGTTGTGTTACTTTTGATGGTTTAGGAAAACAAGCCTTTGCTGACGATCGCACTCAAGCCCAGGGAAAACACCCCTTCGATCTACCACAATATCAAAATGCCAATATTTTAGTAGTTAATAATAACTTTGGTTGTGGCTCATCTAGAGAACACGCGCCTCAAGCTCTAGCTAGATGGGGAATTAAAGCAATTATTGGTGAAAGTTTTGCCGAAATTTTCTTCGGTAATTGTGTAGCTATTGGCTTGCCTTGTGTGACTTGCGATCGACAAACCAGCGAACAATTACAAAACATACTAGTAACTAATCCTCAAACTACTATCACTTTTGATTTAGAAGCTCTCAAAGTTAGCTTGGCTGATTCCTTAACTATTAGTGTCATGATGGATGAGGGTTCACGACAAAGATTGTTAACTGGCACTTGGGATAATTGTAGTCAATTAACTAGTTCTGTAGACCAAATTAAAGCAACTACAGCTAAGTTACCTTATCTACAGTGGCAAACTTCTTAATTAACGAATAAAGTAGTGGCTGGGTAGTCTATTAATGAATAAATGAATGGCGAAGAATTAACATGGCTCTATCAATCTGGCAAAAGAGATTTTAGTCGTACAGATTTAAGTCAAGCCGAAATTATTCAAGGTGATTTACCAGAAATTGATTTAAGTCGTACTCAGTTAGATTGGATTAATTTTAGTGGGACAAACTTAACTAGAGCCAATTTAAGTCGCGCCGATTTACTTCATGCTCGATTGATAGGAGCTAAATTGATAGAAGCTAATCTTAAAGGTGCTGATTTAGTCGCAGCAGATTTAAGTTGGGTTAACTTAGATGGAGCCATTCTAATCAGGGTAGATTTGAGTAATGCTAATCTTAATCAATCGTTTCTGGGAAATACCGATTTCAGAGATGCTAATCTGAGTGGTGCTAATCTGAGTGGTGCTAATCTAGAAAGAGCTAATTTTAGTCATGCCGATCTCAGTGATGCTAATTTAAGTGGAGTTAATTTGGAAGGGGCTAATTTTAGTCGTGCCGATCTCAGTGGTACTAATTTAAGCGGAGTTAATTTGGAAGGAGCTAATTTTAGTCGTGCCGATCTCAGTGGTGCTAATCTCAATTCTGCTGATATGACTAATGTTAATTTAAATAAAGCCGATCTGAGTGAAAGTAATCTACAAAAATCTAATTTGCAGCAAGCAACACTCAAAGGAGCTAATTTGCGTAAGGCTAACCTACGTGGAGCTAATTTAACTGGTGCTGTCTTAAAAGAAACTCACACTAGTTTGGCAACTATCTCTGAATTGAATTTACCAGGATTTAACCAACCTAGTCGAGCAGATTTTAGTTCAGCTAATTTGAGTGGAGCTAGTTTAGAAAAAGTTAATCTCAAAAATGCCAATTTCAGATTTGCTCTTTTTTACGAAACTAAAATGAGAAATGTGGCTTTACACAGTGCTAGTTTAATTGATGTTTATCTTCGGGGAGCAGATCTTAGAGGAGCTAATCTTAAAAACAGCGTTTTAAGTGGTATTAACCTAAAAGGCACAATTATGCCCGATGGTAGCGTCCATCCTTGACAAGCAAACCAATTAATAACTGTTGATTAAGCTTTTTATTCCCATTACTCACTTCAATTTGTAGTTTTATCAAAGTATTTACTCTCACACTTTAGACAGGGGAAGAGTGCTTAGCACCGCGAAGGATAAAATCGTAAAATCTGATAAAAACCACAACCTGTTATTATTAAATGTAGCTTATTGATAATAGGGTGACGCTAAAAAATAATAATATTTGAAAGGGCGTAAATTTTTGATAGAAACAAGAATTA
>JBFRWE010000336.1:0-18782 GCA_051439345.1 Xenococcaceae cyanobacterium | reverse complement strand
TGTAAAATGATAGATTGTTTTGTATATTTTGCTCTTAATTCTTCTGTCAGTTTATGACTGCGACCACTCCTATTCTCCCAAGCCAGTACGACCCTAAGACTACCGAAGCCAAATGGCAACAATTTTGGTTAGACAATCAGGTATTTAAAGCAAGTCCAGATCATGAAGGTGAACCATATTGTATTGTTATTCCACCACCTAATGTTACTGGTAGCTTGCATATGGGTCATGCTTTTAATAATTCTTTGATGGATACTTTAACTCGCTATCACAGAATGATTGGTTGTAATACCCTCTGGCTACCAGGCACAGATCACGCCAGCATAGCAGTTAGTACTATTTTAGATAAACAATTAAAAGCCGAAGGTAAAACTCGCTACGATTTGGGCAGAGATGATTATTTAGCCAGGGCTTGGCAGTGGAAAGAAGAATCTGGGGGAAAAATTATCAATCAACTAAAAAAATTGGGAGTCTCAGTTGATTGGTCGCGAGAAAGATTTACGATGGATGAAGGCTTGTCTAATGCGGTTAAAACTGCCTTTATCCAACTGTATGAAGAAGGATTAATTTACCGTGGTAAATATTTGGTTCATTGGTGTCCCTCTTCAGAATCTGCCGTATCAGATGTAGAAATAGAAAATAAAGAAGTAGATGGACATCTGTGGCATTTCCGCTATCCTCTCACTGAAGGAAATGGCTATGTAGAAGTTGCCACTACTCGCCCTGAAACTATGTTAGGGGATACAGGAGTAGCAGTTAATCCCAACGACGATCGATACAAGCATTTGCTTGGTAAAACGATAACTCTACCGATAATGGGCAGAGAAATACCCATTATTGCCGATGAATTAGTCGAGCCTGAGTTTGGGACTGGTTGTGTTAAGGTAACTCCTGCTCACGATCCTAACGATTTTGAGATGGGTAAACGGCACGGTCTACCCTTTATCAATATCATGCACAAAGATGGTACTCTCAACGAAAATGCAGGGGAGTTTGAGGGACAAGACCGTTTCGTTGCTCGCAAGAATGTAGTTAAAAAACTGGAAGAGTTAGAAGTACTAGTTAAAACAGAAGATTATAAACACAGTGTACCCTATAGCGATCGCGGTAAAGTTCCTGTTGAGCCTCTCTTATCTACTCAGTGGTTTGTCAAAATGGGATCATTATCGCAAAAAGCCTTAACTTTCCTAGACGAACAAGATTCACCCCATTATGTACCTGAGCGTTGGCATAAAGTTTATCGAGATTGGCTAGTCAAAATCAAGGACTGGTGTATTTCTCGTCAGTTATGGTGGGGTCATCAAATTCCTGCTTGGTATGTTGTAAGTGAAACAGCAGGAGAGATTACAGATGATACGCCTTTTGTGGTTGCCTATGACGCAGAATCAGCCAAAGAAAAGGCTATAGCCAAATATGGGGAGAATATTACCCTAGAACAAGACCCTGATGTTCTCGATACCTGGTTTTCCTCTGGTTTATGGCCCTTTTCTACTATGGGATGGCCAGAAGAAACAGCAGATTTAAAAACCTATTACCCTACTACTACCCTAGTTACTGGTTTCGATATTATCTTCTTTTGGGTAGCCAGAATGACCATGATGGCAGGGCATTTTACCAACCAGATGCCTTTTAAAGATGTTTACATTCACGGTTTGGTACTGGATGAAAACGGACAGAAGATGTCTAAATCTAAGGGTAATGGTATCGATCCTCTGTTGATGATTGATAAATATGGCACAGATGCCCTTCGTTATACTCTAATTAAGAAAGTAGCTGGTGCTGGACAAAATATTAGCTTTGACTACGATCGCAAAACCGATGAATCACAATCAGTAGAAGCATCTCGTAACTTTGCCAATAAGCTTTGGAATGCCTCTAGATTTGTGATGATGAATCTAGATGGTAAAACACCCCAGGAATTAGGCGAACCAGCTATCGATCGACTAGAGTTAAGCGATAAATGGATTCTCTCTCGTTTCTATCAGGTAGTCACAAAAACTAGAGCCAATATCGAAGTTTATGCTTTAGGCGAAGCTGCTAATGAACTCTATGAATTTATTTGGGGTTATTTCTGTGACTGGTATATAGAACTAGTTAAATCTAGACTATGGAAAGACAATAATTCTTCTACTCGCCCCATCGCCCAACAAACTATAGCCTATGTTTTAGAAGGGACACTAAAATTACTCCATCCCTTTATGCCTCATATTACCGAAGAAATTTGGCAAACTCTAACTCAAGCTAATGGCGAGCGAGTTTTGGCATTACAATCTTATCCTGAAGTAGCTGAAAATTTAATTAGTCCTGAACTAGAACAAAACTTTGAACTGCTTTTCGGTATTATTCGTACCATTCGTAACCTGAGAGTAGAAGCAGGAATTAAACCAGGAGCAAAAGCCACCATAATTTTACAAACAGAAAGCGATGCAGAAATAGCAATATTGCAAGCTACTCAAACCTACATCCAAGATTTAATCAAAATAGAACAACTAAATATTATTAAAACTCTAGCAGAAGAACCAGGACAGGTAATAGCAGGGGTTTTTGGCACAGTACAAATCTTAATTCCCTTGACAGGTATTGTTGACATTAAGGCTCTGCGTAGTAAATTGGAGAAGAATTTAGCTAAAGTAGAAGGGGACATAAAATCTTTAACTGGTCGTCTTAACAATCCTGGTTTTGTCAAGAAAGCACCTGCTGAGGTAATTCAAGGAGCAAAAGATTCCCTAGCAGAAGCCCAGAAACAAGCAGAGATATTGCGCGATCGTTTGCAGCGTTTAGAATAAATTAAATCTTTGGTCATTCTTCATAAGTGCGAGAATTACTATAAACTATAACCACCTCTATTTACTAACTTTCATTGATGACCAGTACTGAATTCAGCTATGTTACACCTAGCTCAAGTTCAACAAAATTCGACTTCCGGGGAAATGGAACTAAAACTACTCGCCTGCCAAAAGTCAGAAAATGTTTGGCACATAGGCGAATCCCAGTGCTTACCTTTAGCAGATCCTAGTTCTTGGGGAGAAGGAGCGTTAGTACTGGTAGAATGTGGAAACCAAGGGCAGATAGTTAATATTAAAGAAGCCAAGGATTTAGTTTTAAGTCTTTTGGCAAAGTCTCATGATAATAATATTATTACGCCTCAATTTGTCGAAGCAGAACAGGCTAAAGTTGAACAGTGGCGACAAGAAATTACCTCTCATAGTCTGGAATTAAATCGTCGCGCCCTAGAAATAGAAACTCGTCGGGAACAACTACAAGAATTAGAACAAATTCTCAAACAAGACCAAGAAAAATTAGCTCAACAAGAAGAACGAGTACAGAAATTAGCCGATGAATTCAAACAAAAACAGTAGTAGGGAGTGAGAACTAGATGATTGTCTTTAAATTATTCTAGTTTTTACAGAAAATGAAAGCCTCAAGAGAAAGGGTAAAACTACTTGATTACAGACAAGTAAAGGCATCAAATGATTTTGTTCCACAACCTGCTATACTTTCAAGCCTCGGATGGAATGATATCCATTTTGAATTGCACCGACAGCCAAAATTCGATTGTCCCACCCATCAACATACTATGCACGTAATCGCTTACGGTTTTTCCCACTCGCCAGGGGAAAGATGGTTAGATGGCAAGGTTCAAACAGAAAGGCGAAATCGAGGAGATATTGCCATTATTCCTGCTGGTATTGTTCATCGCTGTAATTGGAATACATCAGCCGAGTTTGGGATTTTGGCATTTGAACCTGCACTTTTGCAACAAGTAGGTCAAGATTTAGTAGATGATGATCGTATCGAACTCATTCCCAAGTTTATGAACGAGCAAGATGAACTAATTAAAGGAATTTTTTTTACTTTAAAAGATGAATTAGAGTCAAATAAAATTGGTAGTGATTTATTGATTGACAGTCTCAAAACCACATTGGCAATTAATTTATTACGAAAATATTGCACTACGAAACCTAAACTGGCTAGCTATCAAGATGGCTTATCTAAGTCGAAACTGAGACAAGTAAAAGAGTATATCGAAGAACATCTCGATCGCGATTTAACCATTATTGAACTTGCTGAGACCGCACAAATGAGTCCTTATCATTTTATCCGTTTATTCAAAAAAACTACCGCTCAAACTCCTCACCAGTACATATTGCAGCAGCGAATCAAAAAAGCACGGTATTTGTTACGGCATGGAAAAATTAGTATCTCAGAAATTGCTGCTAGGGTTGGTTTTTGCGATCAAAGTCACTTTACAAAATACTTTAAACGGATTGTTGGTATGACACCAAGACAGTATAGCATTACGTATAAACGTTAGGACAATTGATTTAGTTGTTAGTTGTTAGTTACTTCTTACTTCTTACTTCTGTCCTAATCTAATTTTGTACGGCTATATATAGCTCGATCGCAATAATTTACTAAAATCCCGCAACTTTATTCTAGAGTTGCCAATAACATTTTTTTTACAGTATCTGTAAGTTCTCAGAGGTTTATAGATGCAAATCGAACAGAAAGAAGTCTTAATTGCTACTCCCGACGGAAAAATGCCTGCTTTTTTCTGTCTAAAAACTGAAGAAAGACCTCAACCAGCCATGATCGTATTAATGGAAGGATTCGGATTAACTCAACATATCAAAGATGTAACAATCCGCATTGCTAAGGAAGGCTATATAGCGATCGCACCCGATTTATATTACCGCGATTTACCTGATAATAAATTTAGCTATGATGAGGTCTCCTCAGCTAAAGCGATAGCGATGAAGTCTAATCTCGATTTAGATAAAACTGTGTCAGAAGATATCAAAGCGACCATAGATTATCTTCGATCGCGAGTAGATGTATATTCAGAGCGTATTGGTGTAACGGGCTTTTGTCTTGGAGGAAGCATGGCTTTTTATACTGCTACTAAGTTTTCCTCGGACATTGCTGTGGCTGCACCTTTCTACAGTATAGTTCTCGATGAATGGTTAGAAGCCGTTAGAAATATTACCATCCCTATTTATTTATTCTTTGGAGGGGCAGATTCATTTATCCCTAAAGAGCGCATTCAGCAAATAGACTCTCGTTTTCAAGAACTTGGCAAAAATTATCAGTTGAAAGTTTATGAGAATGCGGAGCATGGTTTTTTCTGTCATGAACGCTCTTCTTATAATCTTCTAGCAGCAGAAGATGCTTGGTATGAACTGACAGAGTTTTTGAAAAAGTATCTAAAGAACTAAAATTAACTAAATGCTAACCCGAAGGGGTGATAACTAAAAGCCCACTAAATTTGTCACTTACTCACCAGAAATACCCTGAATGTTTAACTTTACCAAACCTTTCTATCCTCTTCTTTTATCTGCTGTTAAAGGTGATCCAGAAAATGCCCATAAGCAAATGCTGGCAACTCTCAGTAATATAGAAAATTCTCGTCATACTGCTTGGGGAAGTTTGGCAATCAAACAATTGCAACAATCTTTTTGCCTTCAAGACTCTCGTTTGGCACAAACGATTTGGGGACTAGATTTTTCTAACCCTTTGGGTTTAGCTGCGGGCTTTGATAAAGATGGTGTGGGTGCTGGTATTTGGTCAAGTTTGGGCTTTGGTTTAGCTGAGATTGGGGCAGTAACTTTTCATGCCCAACCAGGCAATCCTCGCCCCCGTCTATTTCGCTTACCTAAAGATAAGGCAGCTTTAAATCGTTTAGGGGCAAATAATTTGGGGGCAGCAGTTATGGCGGATACTCTCCAGCAAACTTGGGCAAGACAACCCCGTCAAATTCCTCTTGGTATCAATTTATGTAAATCGAAAATAACTCCCTTAGAACAAGCAGCCGAAGATTATGTAGGCAGTTTTAAATTACTCAAAGATTGGGCTGACTATTTTGTAGTTAATGTTAGTTCC
The DNA here is from genome assembly GCA_051439345.1 of Xenococcaceae cyanobacterium. Lineage (GTDB taxonomy): Bacteria > Cyanobacteriota > Cyanobacteriia > Cyanobacteriales > Xenococcaceae > JASJDJ01. The sequence continues at coordinate 12,902 of JBFRWE010000336.1, read as the reverse complement.
CCCAATACCCCTGGTTTACGATCGCTCCAAGCTGGAGAACAACTAGAACCGATCTTATCGGCTTTGCAAACAGTGAATGAAGCTCAACAACCAATACTAGTTAAAATTTCTCCCGATCTAGATTGGGACGCGATCGCTGCTATCATTACTCTAGCAAAAAGCTACAATCTTGCTGGTATCATCGCTACCAATACTACTACGGGTAGAGATGGGTTAAGAACAGACATACTTGAAGCTACAGGCAATCATGTCAAAGATGAAATGGGGGGTATTAGTGGCGCACCTATCCGCAAACGCTCTACAGAAGTAATTCGTTTTATTGGGCAAGAAACCAAAGGAGAAATACCGATAATTGGTGTGGGTGGTATCTTTACGGCTGCCGATGCCTGGGACAAAATTACTGCTGGTGCTAGTCTATTGCAAGTTTATACTGGTTGGGTTTACCAAGGTCCTTGGATGGTTAAAAATGTTTTAACAGGATTATTAAAAAGATTAGAAACCCAAGGATTGTCTAATTTATCTCAGGCTATTGGCATGGAGCATAATTAGGGTTTGCTGCCAAAGCGATCGGAGTAGTAAAGGTAATAGGTAATAGGTGATAGGTGATAAGTAGGTGGGTGTAATTAATTATAAAATGAGGGAAGGCAGAGGGAGCAGAGGGGCAGAGGAAGCAGGGGAGAAATAAAACACTATCTATCTTATATTTAATTGCGTTCAGCTACTTAGGTAATATAAATTGATGATAAAACCCTAAATTATTTGCTTTTTGGATCTAGAGCATCCCGCAATCCATCGCCAATATAATTTATGCTTAGAACTGTCAAAAATATCGCCAAACCAGGAAAAAGTGCCATATGAGGAGCAGAGGTAATATAATCCTGGGCATCGAATAACATTCTTCCCCAAGTAGGAACATCAGGAGGAAAACCAAGTCCTAAAAAGCTTAGAGTAGATTCAGTGATGATAGCATTACCCACAGCCAAAGTAGCAGCAACAATAATCACACTGAAAACATTAGGTAAAATGTGAATCAAAATTAAGCGTAGAGGACTAGCACCAAGAGCTTTAGCAGCACTGACAAATTCCATGCCCTTAAGTTTAAAAAAATTACCTCTTACTAATCGGGCAACAGACATCCAATTAAGCCCGCCAATTACTAGTACTACTAAGATAAAGATACCTAATTCTGGTCCAGCGATCGCTCTGATGGTATCGCGAAATAAATAAACAATTAATAGCAGTAACGGTAACTGAGGTAAAGCTAAAAATAAATCTGTCAACCGCATTAAGAGATTATCAATTAATCCTCCATAAAAACCAGCGAGCGCACCAATTAATGTCCCTAAAAAAATAGCCACTAACATCGCCGTTATAGCGACTGTCAGAGAAATACGTCCACCCTGCAAAACCCTAGCTAACTGGTCTTGTCCTAGAGCATTTGTACCAAAAGGATGTTCCCAAGAAGGAGGAACAGCTGACTGACTAAAATCAATTTTGTCAACAGGGGTAGTATATATTATTGGGACGAAAATAATCGCAGATATGATTATAAATAATACACAAATACCAATTAATGCTGGGCGATCGCGTTTTAATTTACGCCAAACCTTCTCGATAAGATTCGTGGATACTTTTGTCGATATTCTTAACAACGTCTAAACTATTAAATGAATTTCTTATTTTAACTAAAGATACCATGACTAAAATCATAGTCCTACGAGAAAAATTTAGAGAACTAAAAAGTACTATAGTTCATAGGTATCTAGACTTGAGAATTAACAACAATAATAATCCTTATAGAGTATTATTCCGTAAAAACCCCTACAGAATTTTATTTATTCTCGGTCATATGCGTGCTGCTTCTTCGTTGTTGTCTCATATTCTTACTTCTAATTCAGAAATTATTGGCTATGGAGAAACCCACACTCAATACTATCGGGAGCAAGACTTAAAAAAATTAATCTTAAAAGTCTATCGGAATTACTATCAGTTAAAAAATATGACTATGAGTCATAAATATATACTAGACAAAGTTTTGCATAATAATAAATTTATTGATGACAGTTTTCTTAAACATGACCAAGTTTATTCTGTTTTTCTGGTTAGAAAACCTCAAAGAACTATTGCCAGCATTCTCGATCTTAAGCCTGATTGGGATGAAAATAAAGCTTTAAAATATTATACAGAAAGACTAGCTAAACTAGAAGAACACGCTCGATTTATTAATAATAAAAATCATAGTTTATTTATTCAGCAAGAGAAGATTTTAGAAGATACAGAGAATGTTTTTCAAGCTTTGCAAAATTTTCTCGACACCAAAACAGGATTTTCTGAAAAATATAATGTGCAAAAAACTACAGGTATGCGCTACGTAGGCGATCAAACAGCCAATATTAAATCTGGTCGTATTGTTCGCCAAAAAAGAACATTAGACATAGAAGTAAAGGAAGCTACTGTAGAAAAAGCAATGGAATCTTATCAAAAATGTTGTCAAACTTTATCTGACTACTGCACTTTAGTTTAATACTTTTTTCTTCTTTTTGATTGAGAATCGGCTTCCTTTCTGCTGGTACATACTGCGCTTTTCCATTGAGTAGAATCCACCCGTCGTGGATTACTGATTGAAAAGTAACTTTACAACTCCCAAGGAAGATTTTTTGCTCTGCTCATCCTAACAATGCTGCTGAACTAGCTTATTTCTTGGGAGAGAACAACAACAATGGAAACCAACTACGGCAGAGTAGATCGCTGGCAAAACTGGGAGCAGTCCATTCTAAAAGTTGATTGCGATAATCATCCCCAATCGCGATCGCACTGATATCATGGACTAAAGCTGCATCTAAAATTTCTTGGAGTGGATTTCCTTCTCTTACTTCTATATTCACTTCTAAACCTAGTTGCTCTAAGTCTGCTTTGGTCGATGCCAATTTTGCTTTGGCTTCTTGCACATGACTCTCTTTTAAGATTGCTCTTCTACCAGGATCATCCACCACCCAAATCAACATACATTGCTTTAAGGAGTTTTCTGGACGGTTAGCAGCATATTTTTTGATTTGTTCGATTAAATATTTAGCTGCTTTACTATCGTTGTAGGGAATTAGTAAATATCGCCACAAATGCTGACAACGTAAAGCCAATTCTTCCTTCGTATAAGTCGTTATTAATTGCGGACGAATAATAGTTAGAGGTTGTTCTGTTTGTCTAGCTAAGGCGTTACTAGTACTGCCTACAAACTTTTCTTGTAATAAGCTACGAATAGGAGTTCCTGTCAGAATAACTTCAATCGGATATTGCTTCAAAATTCGGGGAATAGTATCTATTGGTTTGCCTGATAAGACCTCAACTTTAACGTCTATTCCTGTCGGTACGTTCTCCATAGCTACAGAAAGACGTTCTTTTGCAGCTTGAACCTTTTCTTCATCTATGCGGGGAACTTCTCCTTCTTCCCACAAGGGTGCACTATGAAAAAACACTATTTGTTGTAAACCGCCTTTGGCAAACTCTGGAACAAAATCGACTAGGCGATGTATACCATCGGTAAAATCTGTACAAATTAAGCAGTTCCGAAACATAGTATGAGAAAAATATCTTTTCCCTTAGACTAACAAAAAAACCTTTTTTTGCTCAAAAAAAATTCGGCTATTTTGCTATCTACTTTTACTTACAGTTGGCAGTTTGGGATAACGCCCCAACATCCCCAGCTTTTTTCCTTAAGGAAACTAGCAAGAGAAGGAGGTCGCCAGTATGCTTAATCAGAATTATGGCTGTTCAGAAATTGGCTCCAATCCCCATTGATGTTTGATAAACTCTTTATACATGTTTTCTCGTACAATCATCTGTTCATAGAGTTTGATGAGAAAGTCTTGAGCTTGTTCTCGGCTCATCTGTTGTACTTGAGTTTCAAAAGAACGAAGACTGAATTTTTGTTCTAGAGACATTTTCGTTGATTCTGACATTGTTGGAACTCCTTAATGTAAATCTACATGAGATTGTTTTTGAATTATCAATGACTCCCTCCGTTTGCACAAAGTAATGTAACAATAAATTGACAATATTTGCATCTAGTTATACTAGTATCAATGCTAAACTGTCAATAGTAAAACCAGTTTTTTAGCTAGTGTGGTCTTTATGGTCGGCAACAACAAGGCTTTCTGCGTTATGTCAAACTCTCACAGTGACGGTTTCTGTCGAAGAGCAGCTAGCTTGAGAGAGAATAAATTATTAATAAAATGACCAATAGTGTAAACATTCTGTAATAATTAGAATAGACGCAAAAATTAGGTTGTTTCTTGAGCAAAAAAATTAAATTAGAGAGTTAAAAATTTGATTAAACTCTCCTAATCAGACATTTCGAGGAAAGTATATTTTGTCAGAGCAAATTTTATTTTCAGAAGAGTATTTGCCCAAAGGAAAGTACATGGGAAAATGTTCAACAGTATTAGTCTATTTTTTTTGCTCAGCCATCGCTAACAAGGATAGTTTTTTGTCACAACTAGTATTACCCAATCAGCCTTTCGGCTATGGGGGTTCACCTGTCAATCCATTTTCTTATAACCCAATTTAGGAGGTATTTATAATGTCCGTTCGCCTTTATGTAGGTAATTTGCCCAAAGAACCTGTCGATCGAGATGCTTTAGCAGCAATGTTTGCTGAGTCGGGGACAGAAATTTCGACTAAAGTGATCAAAGACCGCAAAACTGGCAAATGCCGAGGATTCGCTTTTGTGACTGTTCCTAGCGATGAAGTAGCTGACGCATTTATTGAAAAATTTAATGGTCAGTCCTTCATGGATAGTACGCTCAAAATTGAAAAAGCATTACCTCGCTCTAAAGGGAACAAAGCTAAAGATGAACAAGGTTCATCAGAAGGAGCAACAACCAATAACACTCCCAAACGCAATAAAAATAAACGTTCTAAAAAACAAACTCACAGTTCTGGTTCTCACCAACAAGATGCTATTCAGCCCGATCCTCGTTGGGCAGATGAATTAGCCAAACTCAAAGAGATGTTAGCAGCAGCTAATAACTAAACAACCATCAACAACTAATAAGAGTTGACGCTCATAAATCCTGAATAAAAGTTGTTGAGCTAAAAAGAAAAAGCTGATAGAGAAGTAAGTTAAGGAGGCATTCGCTAAGTTTGCCACGGCTCTTTTTTATGCTTTCCTTATGCTTTTTTATTGGCTATGTTTCTTCATATTCCATTATGTATTGTTTAAACACAAATCAACAAAAGTTACTAATAAAGAAATAAGTAAAGGAGTTTTCATAATGGCTGTAACTACCGATCCTGTTCAAATAATGAAACAAGAAGTAGGCAAAGCTGCTGCTAGTCGTGTTAATTCAGACTCAATAGTGGGATTGGGAACGGGGTCAACTACAGCTTATGCTATTGAGTATATAGGCGATCGCCTTGCCAAAGGAGAACTAAAAAATATAGTCGGGATTCCTACTTCATTCCAAGCAGAGGTATTGGCAAAAAAATATGGCATTCCCCTAACTAGTCTTGATGCTATAGATAAAATTGATATAGCGATCGATGGTGCAGATGAAGTCGATCCCCAAAAAAATTTAATTAAAGGTGGCGGTGCTGCCCATACTAGAGAAAAAGTAGTTGATACTCTAGCCGATCGATTTATTGTTGTAGTCGATAGTGGGAAGTTAGTAGATAAATTGGGTTCTACTTTTTTACTACCTGTAGAGGTAATTCCCATGGCAGTCACCCCAGTGATGCGGAAGCTAGAGAAATTGGGTGGTAAGCCAGAATTACGGATGGGAATTAAAAAAGCTGGTCCTGTAGTCACAGATCAAGGTAATTTAGTAGTTGATGTTAAATTTGAGCAAATAGATAACCCTGCCGAATTGGAACAGAAGATTAATAATTTTCCTGGTGTCTTAGAAAATGGTCTATTTGTGGGTGTAACCGATCTGGTTTTAATTGGTGAAATTAAAGACGGAAAACCTATCGTACGGGAAATGTAATTTTATATTTGACCTAGATAACCTAATAGCTGTCGGATTTCAAATGAAGTCTGGCAGCTTTTTTTGATTATTAACTCCCTACTAACTACGAACCATTAAAGTATTTCAGATAAATATTTGCTACAAAAATCAATCGTGAGGATTCTAACTATGTGTATTGCAATTGAATAACTATATAATATAAGTAGTTCAATGCACAAATCGAAGTTATTAGCAAGAGTTAAACACAATTCTTCAATTCCCTTTGGCTAGATAAGTAGTCGTGCCAAACGGACATCTCATGCTGACCAGCAAAGCTCGTCAGCCTTGTCCTCATTAATTTCTTGGTTGAGGTGGGGAAAAGAAGAAGTCCAATGTGTAATTAATTTTGTTTAAATGTTTATTTGGAGAAAGATTATGCGATCGCAGTGGCTCTCAAAATTTCCCCTCTCATTTCAAGATGAACAAAGGCTAGAAAAATTTTATCAAGATATCGAAAAAGAATCGGCATTTTTTCTAGGCTACCCCTGCAATAGCATCTTTGATTATTCTCCCCTTTACCGATTTTTACAATACCCGCTTAATAATGTGGGAGATCCCTACTTACTTAGCAATTACCATCTAAATACCCACAATTTTGAGCGCGAAGTCCTAGAAATTTTTCAAAGATTAACCCAAGCACCAGAAGGAAATACGTGGGGCTATATCACAAATGGCGGTACAGAAGGCAATCACTATGGGCTATTTTTAGCTCGCGAACTGTTTCCCGATGGCATTGTCTATTACTCTCAGGATGCCCACTATTCTATTGATAAAATCTTACGCTGTCTTAATTTGCACAGTATTATGATTCGTAGTCTGCCAGATGGGACTATGGATTTAAACGATCTCAGAGAAACCCTCCGTATTCATAGAGATGTTCCTCCTATTGTCTGTGCAACTATTGGGACAACTATGAAGGGTGCAGTAGATGACATTGAAGGTATCCAAACCATTTTTCAAGACTTGGCTTTCCATCGTCACTATCTCCATGCTGATGCTGCTTTGGGGGGAATGATTCTACCCTTTATTGATAATCCTCCTCCCTGGAATTTTCAATCGGGAATCGATAGCATAGCGATTAGTGGTCATAAAATGGTTGGTTCACCGATTCCCTGTGGAGTAGTACTAGCCAAGAAAAGAAATGTCGATCGCATTGCTCAGAGTGTTGAATATATTGGTACTTTGGATACAACTTTGAGTGGTTCTCGCAATGCGCTTACTCCTCTGTTTATGTGGTATGCATTGCACTCTATTGGTATCGATGGATTTCCAGAAATTATCGCTAATTGTTTGCGGATGTCAGACTATGCCATTAAAAAGCTTAATGAATTAGACTGTCATGCTTGGAGACACCCTTACTCTAATACGGTAGTTTTTGACCGTCCAGCAGCCCCAGTAACTCAGCGTTGGCAGTTAGCTTGTCAAGGTAATATTTCTCATCTAATTACTATGCCCCATGTCACGATGGCACAACTAGATCGCTTGGTGGCAGATATTAGTAGTACTAAACCCGTTAAATTTGCATCTCCTGAGTCGTTGACAGCTTGTGAAACTACAGTGGGAGGAAGCAAAGAAGAAATAATTTTAGTAGGTAATACGAGACAACATTTACTCACTGAAGTTTCTACAGCATTAGCTTCAGTAGGAATTTCGATCGAAGGATTAACTGCCATCAAAGTTGACGATGGGAGTATAATCAGGCTTAAAGTAAGCGATCGCGATCGCGCTCTGCAAATTTTAAATCAGACGTTAGATATTGGTCGTTGTTATGGTCAATCTCATTCTTGGGATAGCGATCGAGCCACCCAAATTTTAAGTCAAGTTGATTATCAACCCGTCAGTAACGATGCTGTACTCATTGAATTAGAAGATCGATCGGGAACTTTAGCCCTGTTGATGAAACAGTGCCACGAACAACAAATCCCCATCCGCAGCGTTCGCTTATTGTGGCGTGGTACGGAAAAAGCCGTAGTTGCATTAGCTTCTCCTGAGCTAGATAAACTGAAATTATTACTGGCAGATCGGGTTTTGATTGATTAACTAAGTTTAGTGATAACAATCACGATATTATTATTTCTGGGATTCGCTATTTTAATTTAATCTTGTAATTAAATGTCTAATATCTACGCAGTTGAAATTATTCACCAGGGAAAAACTCATAATATTCAAGTCAATGAAGAGCAAACGATTCTTGAAGCTGCCACTGACGCAGGTATAGAACTACCTTTTTCTTGTAGTGCAGGAGTTTGTACCACTTGTGCAGCCAAAGTTTTGTCAGGAGAAGTAGATCAAAGCGATGGTATGGGAGTTTCTCCAGAATTACAAGCAGAAGGCTATACTTTACTATGTGTTGCTTATCCTCGCTCCGATTTAAAAATTGAATCAGAACAAGAAGAAATAGTTTATCAGAGACAATTTGGACAACCTTCTTAAGGGTTATTGGTCATTAGTTATTAGTTTATTGGCACAGCCTAAAATAATAACTAGTGACTCTTTTTAACTCCGCCCCTCTGCTCCTTAAGGCTCTTGATTGGCTACTTTCTGGTCTTTAATTGGTAAATTAGATGAATTAATGTGAGTAAAAGCTTCTTGTAGGGCAGAAAAGCGATCGCTAAATTGATGATCGGGAGTTAAAAATCTAAACAATTTCATTTTTTGTAGCCTTTTTCGCACTTCTTCAGTATTACTTACTAAGAATACCTGATGATTTTGTGCGCAAGCATCTTTAACCATATTCTCGATCGCTAGAGAAGCAGTTACACCGATTAGAGGTACATCAGTAAGGTCTAAAATTAAGACATCATAGTTTCTCACAATACCCATTCTCTGAGAAATTGTTTTAGCAGCACCAAAACTCATTGGCCCACTAAGACTAAATAAAAGAATTTTGCCTTTAGCTTGTTTGAGAATATATTTTTCTTCTGTAGTCAAAGCATTATCTTCGTCGGGATTAATAATGGCTTTGACTTTGTTAATTTGTAAATCAGTAAGATTTTTGACTGTTAATAAATTAGCTAAAAAGACACCTACAGCTACTGCTGTAATTAAATCTACAAATATAGTTAGGAACAGGACTATGTACATTATGCCTGTTGCTTTGAGAGAAATTTGATGCGCCCTTTTCAGGAAACTCCAATCAATAATATCAATACCAACTTTAATAAGAATACCTGCTAAAACTGCATGGGGAATATTGGCGGTTAATCCTCCTGCCCGCAGAACAATAACTAACAATACCAGGGCATGAATCATACCAGAAATAGGTGTTTTTCCGCCAGTTTTGACATTAATTACCGTCCGCATGGTTGCTCCTGCCCCAGGAAGACCACCAAACAAACCAGAAATAAAATTGCCAATGCCTTGACCAATTAATTCGCGATCGCTATCGTGTTGAGTGTGAGTAATATTATCTGCTACTAGGGAGGTTAAGAGAGAGTCAATTGAGCCTAAAACTGCCAGCATTACACCATAACCCACCATTGTTTTCAACTGAGCAAATTGAAATACTGGTAACTGCAAATTAGGTAATCCACTGGGTATATCACCAATTAATGGCAGGTCACTATTAGGCAGTAAATAGAAAGGAATTAAAGTCCCTACAATCAAGGCTAGTAAAGGAGAAGGAATAAAACGGGTTAATTTGGCAGGAGCAGTAAAAACAATGATTAGAGTCAAAATACCTAAAGCTGTAGCAGTAGGGTTAGCTTGACTAATAAAACTGGGAAACTTACTAACAGATTCAACTACATTGGCAGAAGTTGGATGTCCGAAAAAAGGACCTATCTCTATCAAAATGATGATTATACCTATACCTGACATGAAGCCAGAAATAACTGTATAGGGCATGAGAGTAATATATTTACCTAATCGCATTACCCCAAACAAAATCTGAAAGATCCCGCCCAACATAACTACAGTAAAAGCCATCGCCATACCGTTTTCGGGATTAGCTGCTACTATTCCAGAAAAGACTGTAGCCATCACTACGGTCATTGGACCTGTAGGACCAGAAATTTGTGAAGGCGTACCTCCAAACAAAGCAGCGAAAAAGCCAACTATGACTGCACCATAAAGTCCCGCGATCGCACCAGCACCAGAAGACACACCAAAAGCCAGAGCTAAAGGTAAAGCGACCACTGCTGCAGTTATACCGCCAAATATATCGCCCCGTAAGTTCTTAGAATTTAAACCATTAACCAGTTGCATATAAAAAGATCATCGAGAACACTCTAATGAAAATTTATCATTAATGACTGGCACGAAAATAAATAATATTTATTTATTGAATTATATCAATTCTCAAAAGTAATAAGATACTTGACACTTGAAGGAGATCAGAATCTAGAAGCTATATTATATGATAACTAACGCCTTTCCCTTGCCCACCAATTTTCAGCTAAAAACTTAATCTGGGCTAATTCTTTGGGGGGTATTTTGTTAAGATTAGCTAAGACTAAATTCATTCTTCCCAAAGACTTAAGCTTGTCTCTGTGACGATCGAGAAAATCCCAATAGAAAAAATTAAAAGGGCAAGCATTGTTACTATGGCGACTAGTGCGATCGAAAGTACAATTACCGCAGTAATCGCTCATCTTATTGATATAGTTAGCTGAAGCAGCATAGGGTTTGGAAGCTAACTTACCTCCATCAGCAAATTGTCCCATCCCAATTACATTAGTTTGCATTACCCAGTCATAAGCATCGATAAAAGCTGCATGAAACCAAGATTCAATCTCTTGGGGAGATACTCCAGCAATTAGAGCAAAATTACTTAAAACCATCAATCGTTGAATATGATGAGCGTAACCAGTCCTTTCTACCTGATTGAGAATTTGCCGTAAACAGTTCATGTCCGTTTTGACCCCATCCCAATAAAATTTAGGTAGGGGATGATGATGATTGAACCAATTACCATCGCCATAATCTGCTTCCATATGATGGTAAATACCATACATATATTCTCGCCAGCCTAATATCTGACGAATAAAACCTTCTACATTATTAAGAGCTAATTCTCTAGAGTAATAAGCTTGTTCGGCAGCTTTAATCACTTCCATTGGCTGAAGTAAACCGAGATTGAGATAAGGAGAAATTAAACTATGCCACATAGTATCTTCTCCCGTTACCATGGCATCTTGATAAGTACCAAAATTAGCCAAACACTGAGCTAAAAAATGGTCTAAAACTTGTTTTGCTTGTTGCCTCGTGACACCCCAGCGAAACGGTTCAATCTTGCCATAAAAGTTCAATTTGAGTTCTTCGATCCGTTCAATTACTGAGATGGTAATTGGATCTGGTTCAAACCATAAAGCCTTTGGCGTTGCTAAATTTTTCTTGGGTGGTTGACGATTTTGTTTGTCGAAATTCCATTGACCACCAATAGGTTTGTCTCCATCCATCAAGATCTTAAATCTTTTACGTCCTTGGCGATAAAAGTCTTCGAGTAGTAATCTTTTTCTCGATTTTGCCCAGTTGTTAAATTCTTGCTTACTCCAGAGAAAATGATTATTAGGGATTAATGTAACGCTACAGTCTAAGTTTACATTGTTCATGAATTGCTCGAATGGGCGATCGCTCGGAGTCATTACCCGTAATTGAGTAATTCTGTATTCTTGTATCCAAGCTTGAAGAGGTGTAACAAAATCTTCGCTAATTTGATAAGTTACGTCCCAACCAACAGTTTTTAACTCTTCGGCAAAGTGACGCATAGCTGACCAAACTAAAACCAATTTTTGACCATGATAAGGACGCTGTTGAATATATTGACTCGACTCAATTAAGATTACGGGATGTTGCTGCTTATCTTGCTTACAACTAGCTAATGCTGATTGTTGTTGCCATAACTGATCTCCCAATACCCAAATACCTATGGTCATAATCTCTGTCGTAGATGTTAAATAAAGGGACTGACTTTACAGACCTCAAATTTTCTTGATACCTCGTTATTGATATTTACCAAAATTTTTTATAAATATTTAAGATTTTTGAAATTATAGCCAAACATACATTTAGATTGTAAATTTACGCTTATGGTATTGATAGGCAGGAAGACGAGATCTATTAAGTTCATCTATCCTGTTGAGTATTGTCTAAGGTTCTAAGATTATGAGAGTTATCTCAAGTTTCCTTGTTTCTATCCTGCTAACCACTATCATTAGTTTTACTACTCCAGCGTTGGTAATCGGATTAGTTTTTGGTATTTTACTGATTTTAGGTTATATTCCTGGTTTAGCCTTGTTAGGTCAATGTGGCACTATCCAGGTTTTAGATTTCTTGGCTGTTTTTGGTAGTGGTAATGCTTTTGAAGGAGTGATTATTCTTGGTTTTGCTTTTGCGGTAGTAGGGTTCTTTTTCGATATTTTTAACTTCTATTTCTATCACTATCAAGGTTCACGCAGTTAGCAAAGTAAACAATAAATAGAGATAATTTTGATATATTGAGCAACTCATTACACCAATTCTTCGTCTGCTCAATATAGGAATCATCTCTATTAAAGTTAACTGTAAACAAAAATGTTTAAATTTTTTTCTTGGCGTTCTCGTAAAAGCTGGTTTTATAATCTTATAGCGGTTATTTGTGCTGTAATTATTTGTATAACTAATATCAGGCCAAGTTATGGTGTTTCTTGGTTCGATATACTTCAGCAAGGAATACAAGTTATTCAAGTCTCCAGTATGTCTGACAAACAAGAAGTAGCACTAGGTAAAGATATAAATCAACAGTTAATCAAATCGGGTCAAGCCAAAATTTACCGCAATCAGCAAATTAATAACTATATCAATCGCATTGGACAAAGATTAGCTAAACATAGTGAACGGCCCAATCTTCCCTATACTTTTCAAGTGGTGAATGATAAAAATATTAATGCTTTTGCTACTATGGGAGGCTATGTCTATATC
>JBFRWE010000335.1:0-3063 GCA_051439345.1 Xenococcaceae cyanobacterium | reverse complement strand
CGGTAAAACAACGTCCTTGACTGGGCTGGACAAATATTTGTAAATCTCGATATTTGTCTAGCAAATATCGGCATTGCTTCGGTGTTAACGGCACTCTAGAATCACTCTTGATTTTGCCTTCTCTGACTATTCCTACTTTCATAATTAATTGTTTGCCCTCTAGTGCTTCTCTTCAGAAACTGAAGCTATCACAGGTTTTGAGATCGCCATCTCAAAGATGCGGTCTGCCTTATTTGCTTGTTTCTCATCTTCGGTAAAAACAGCATACTGACATATCTCCTTATAGACACCAGCCACATCAGGATTAGACCTATCTGTTTCTACAGCTACAAAAGGTAAATTTCTATCTAAGCAATACTGAATCATTGTCTTAGCTATAAAAGACTTACCTACGCCCCCCTTCTCGCCATCTATAAAATGAATCGTTGCCATAAACTATCCTTTAGTATTGGTTAAACTCTGACGACAAATCTTGATTTGAGCCTGATAATTCTTTAGGTTTAGTTTTAAGAGATTTACTAGAAACCTTGGTTTTTGTTTGACTTTTATTTAACTCTTTTTGCTTATTGCTATAGGATGATTCTACTTCTTTCAGTTTATCAGGTTTAACTTGAAGAGAATCCTGCTCTGATTCATCTTTAGGTAAAGTTACATCTTCTGATGATGTTATCGAATTTGACTTGGATTCTAATGATTTACTTTTTTGACTTTTTCCTGACTTAATTCTTTTTTTTCGGGCTGCGGATTGTTTATTGATTTCTGTTAAATATTGCTTAAGAGTAGCTGCGGAAATTAAAATTTCTTGTTCGGCTAGAATTTCTGACAAGTCTTGATAACTATATCCCTTCTTCAAAGCACTTTTAAGTTTCTCTCGCAGATAGTAAATACTTTCTCGTAGGGTGAGTTCGGAGAGCTACTATCTCTAGAGAAATTTTACAGTTTCCCTGCTTAACTAGTTCTCGATTATATTTATGACTAGTTTGACTAATTTCTGTTTTCTTTTTCCCAGTAGCAGTCTCCCCTCGATTAATCGAGATGGTGAGGAAGGATGGTACTCACTCCACAATTTTTGCCTTGGGGCATCGCTACGCTAAAATTGTGAGTGAGCCAAAGGGGGACACCCCCTCTGGACTTCCCCCGATTGGTTGGTAGGGGATTTAGGTTTGATGGTTCTGATTGAGACGAAAAAGGGAAACATGGAGAATTTACTTATCACCATTTTCTTAATTAAACACCAATCCAATTAAAAAAGCTACTCGGAAAAAGAAATATGCCTCATGCTATAGCTCGTATTGCTAAACTCAACAGTGGCAATATTGCTTCCTCTGAACAGCATACCAAAAGAGCCAGGGAAACTCCAAATGCTAACTCCGAAATTAAGAACATTCGTTTTATTGGTCAACCTGAAACCAGGGATAGTCCAACCTTAGACACCATAGTTCGAGAGCGTATTGGCGAACAGACCATTCGTAAGAATGCGGTTTTATGTGTAGAAATGCTCTTAACCGCTAGTCCTGAATATTTCCGACCCGATGAGCCTAGTAGGGCAGGATATTATCAACCCCAGCGACTAGAGGACTTTCAAAAGTCAGTTCATCAATGGCTGGATGAGCAGTATGGAGATCGTATTGTCAGAGCGGAGTTACATTTAGATGAAGCTACACCCCATATTCACGCTTACCTAGTCCCGTTAGATGAAAGAGGTAAATTAAACTGTCGTGGTTTATTTGGCGGAAGAGAGAAACTAAGTAAGTTCCAAGATAGCTACGCAGAAGCCATGTCTCCTTTAGGACTAGAGCGAGGAATTAAGGGGAGTCGAGCCAAGCATACTTCGGTCAAACAATATTATGCTGCGGTTAATAAAGAACCAGACTTGACCCTGGATATGGCAACTATCCAACATCAATTAGCAGACCGAACTAGGGCAATTAGAGAAAAAGAAGCTCTCCAACGTACAGCCAAAGCATTAGCATCTGACAAGGAGGTTTTACAACAGCGTCTGCGAGATTTAGAAACTAGGGTACACACTCAGCATAGAGAACTGGAAAATTGGAAAACCAAATATACCGAGCTTGCTAGTAAAGTAAGGGACTTACCTTTAGAAAAAGTAGCTTATGAATTAGGTTTAGACCCAGACCCCAAAGATAAACATAATTGGCAGAACGAAGACCATATTATCAATCTTACTGGTAGTAAGTTCTATGACTGGAAACACCTGAAAGGTGGTGGAGGGGCAATTGATTTAGTCATGCACGTTAATAATTGTGATTTTAAACAGTCAGTGACGTGGTTAAATGCTCGTTTTGGTGAAGGAGCAACACTTGATGCTGTTACTTATAAGACTAGAGAGATTATTCACTCCAGACCCGTACTTGAATTTACTCCACCAGTCCCAGAAGAGAGTAAATGGCAAGAGGTGAAAAAATATTTAACTCGCTCTCGTAAATTACCTAGTGGTTTGCTAGATGAGCTACATAAAGAGGGGTTAGTTTATTTAGCAGATATGATTCTAATCAATATAATCATAAGCTTCTGAGTTAAAGAAAATGGCCGTTAGAGAATTCCCCACTATTTATCAATTGAAAGTTACCTTGGAGGATACTTTCGCCACCGATTTGGCGACGTATTCTAGTGGTCTGTCAAGATAGTTTGAGGGACTGGTTCGGATAATTTTGGATTTTAGATTTTGGATTTTGGAGATGGTTGGATTCATAAGATAGTGCTGGAAAAGAAGCTGACTTATGATCGAGCCATAAAACTGCTAAGCTGTGTAAAAGGTAAACGTGAAAGTCTTAATTTGTCACTTTGTGGCGATTTGGCCGATCTTTCGGTTTAATGGGCGGTAATTGTCCTGACAATCAATTCATTATTTATGGCTCATGTAACCTTTGAACAATTGACAAAGCGATTTGGAGATTATGTCGCTGTTAATAATCTGAATCTTGACATTAAGGATGGTGAATTTTTGGTCTTTGTAGGGCCGTCAGGTTGTGGAAAAACTACTTGCTTAAGGCTGTTGGCGGGGCTGGAGTCCATTACCAAAGGACAAATTTGTATTGGCGA
>JBFRWE010000334.1:0-3270 GCA_051439345.1 Xenococcaceae cyanobacterium | reverse complement strand
TTAATCGGCTATTTGACTGAAACATAGTTTAGTAAATTGGCTGAGGTTAATACTATAAGATTCAATGTATTGTAATTGATGAAAGAGGCGTTAGCTAGAGTAAATAACCAACACCTCAGAGTCCCACGAACTGTGAACTACCAGCCGATTAGCTTTCACAAATTGGCTGGGTCATTCTAAGGATACCGAATTGTGATCCTAAAGCAACAATGAATTTAAGATTTTTTTCTGTTTTTGTTTACCATAAATTCCGGTTTTAGGGAAAAATTTGAGAGCGGGAAAAGGCTTCCGTACTAAAATTTTGGAAAATAGTCCATATTTATTTAAGTTCAATTAAGTTTATTGTTTTAATATTTCTTCTCTGTATGTTTTTGTAAAAAACTGGGAAGTTTCTAGATAAGGATTGATTCAAATTCTTGCTATTGTACTTATTCCGACGAGAGAAGGTAGTTGAATGTCTCCATTAACCTCGATTAAAACACCACACAAGGCTAGCCGAGGAACACCTGTCACGGCAAAAACCGTCATTTCAAGACGGTGTAAGGGTGAGTTGGTTTCTTCAGAGCAAATAAAAGCAATATTAAAAGACCAATTGCAACTAAGCTGTCTGTGTATCAAAAAAATAAGCCTAAAAGAATTTTTGTCTTTTCAGGGTTGGCTATCCAATACAACTGACTTCCTTAGTCCACAATGGTTACTAGGTCTAAAAAAACAAAAACAAGAGCGCGCTAGATTGGAGTGGAGTAATTCTTTAGCAATTGCTAGACTCAAATCTATGGTTGAGCAAAAACGTGAAACTTAATTCATGCTTGGGTAATATCTAAGCAAAAGCTTGTAGCCATTGAAGTATAAAATCGGGTAAGTTGGCTCTATTGCGGGTTTGTGCATTAATGCAGATGTGTTTGGTATTACCTTGAGCTAGGGGTTTCTCTGTCGAAGTAGTTGAGAAAATCTGATAATCGATCGAAAATTTATGCTCGCTTATTTGTGTAGGTACTAACTTAACTATTAATCGATCTCCACAAAACATAGGACGAAAGAAGCTAACTTCAGCACGCACTATGGGTATAGCAACCATAGAGTTAGTTAAAAGTTGTTGCCAATTAATACCTGCCTTGGCTAAAGACTCTTCATAAGCTTCATGGCAAATATTCATCACGCTGGCAAAATAAACTACTCCAGCAGCATCAGTATCGGCTAAATAAACAGTGCGATTATAAGAAAAAGCCATAGTTTTAGATTATCTTTTTTAAGCTTAGACGCTAAAATAATCTGGTCACAAAAGCAAGGATAAGCTTAATCTATGGCACAAGCAAAAATCGGCATCATTGGTGGTAGTGGTTTATATAAAATGGATGCCCTCAAAGAAGTGGAAGAAGTCGAGATAGAAACTCCTTTTGGTTCTCCTTCAGATGCTTTTATTGTCGGTCAACTAGAAGGTGCAGAGGTGGCTTTTCTTGCCCGTCATGGCAGAAATCATCATCTTCTCCCTTCTGAGTTGCCTTTTCGTGCCAATATCTATGGAATGAAAAAACTGGGAGTAGAATACATTATCTCTGCTTCTGCGGTAGGTTCTCTCAAACAGGAAGTTAAGCCTTTAGATATGGTAGTGCCAGATCAGTTTATCGATCGCACTAAAAATAGAATTTCTACTTTCTTTGGTGATGGATTAGTAGCGCATATTGCTTTCGGCGATCCTGTATGTAAAAATTTAGCAGGTATTTTGACTGATGCGGTTACCTCTTTGGAATTATCAGAAGTAGATTTACATCGCAATGGTACTTATGTCTGTATGGAAGGGCCGGCATTTTCTACTAAAGCTGAATCTAATCTCTATCGTAGTTGGGATGCAACAATTATTGGCATGACCAATTTACCAGAAGCCAAGTTAGCTAGAGAAGCAGAAATTGCCTATGCTACTCTAGCTTTAGTAACTGATTATGATTGCTGGCATCCCGACCATGATAGCGTAACAGTAGAAATGGTTATTGGTAATCTGCAAAAGAATGCAGTTAACGCTCAAACAGTAATTAGAGAAACAGTAAAAAGAATTAATAGCAATCCTCCAGAATCGATCGCTCATTCTGCTTTAAAATATGCTTTGTTAACTCCTTTGGATAAAGTTCCTAGTAAGACTAAAGAGAAATTAGAATTATTGTTGCAAAAGTATCTTTAGACAAATGAATCTTAAAATTGTCGATAAAGCAAAATATTCTGTCGGGGTGACACAAGTAAAAAGCTTATTCTGCTTTTTTCAGATTAGGCATGGCATGGTAACGCCGCTCACATTCATAACGGGTAAGCCTGTCACCGTTTTCTAAGGGTGGAATTGTTAAAAGAGTAGAATTTGTGTCAGCAGATAACATCATTTTCTCGAATATTCCGAATTACTGACTTAATAATTTTAACCTGATTTGTTTGTAGCTATTCCTCACAGGTTCTGATAATGATCACCAAGCGATCGCTAAATTATTAACCCGATCCTTATTATAGATACTTTGTATTAGATAATTTTGCTTGGATTGATTTTTTTGGAGTGCCAGGACGAGGTTTTCCTCGTTTCCGCAACAAGAATCGATTTAGAGAAGCAAGAATCCCCCAGTAGAGCTACGCTTACGAGCTTACTGGTGGGAGTGTCAAGCTAAGAAAATCTCATCTAGATTAGACCTAACAATGTCTGCCGATACGGAGGTAATGCTTCCTAGCAAGTCATCTTCTTGCAAAATCAGAGTTCCCTTTTGACTATCGGCAAACCATAGATTTTCGACTTGGTTCACCTTAATCCTAGTCTCTCCCAACTGAAAATTATTGATAGTATCGAATCCTTGACCCGATCTGAGAACGATAGTAGCAGAACCTTGACCTAGCCAGATAGTATCATCCCCTGCGCCACTGTTGATATAGTCATCGCCACCATTGGCGTAAATTAGATCGTTTCCTGCTCTTCCCTTAATAATTTCCTTGTCTAAGCTACCGTAAATTATGTCATCCCCTTTGCCACCAGTTAAAGTATCATTACCACCATTGCCATAGAGAATATCATCTCCAGCTTTTCCTTTAATCAATTCGCTTTGAGCAGTTCCATAGAGAATATCATCATTGCTGCTACCAATAATTTCTGTTGGTTGCTGATTTTGAGGAATTCCTGTAACTATACTAGAACGAGGAATATCGATCCCTGAAGAACCTGATTCTACATCAATCTCTACCGTCAAAGAGTCTACTACTTCGCTTAAATTATATTCAATCCCAAACTCTGTGGGAATTGAT
>JBFRWE010000333.1:0-11527 GCA_051439345.1 Xenococcaceae cyanobacterium | reverse complement strand
ATAGTAGTGATACTGGTAGTAAGAATGGGACGCAATCGATCGGCTGCCCCTCTAGCTGCTGCATCGCGAACATTCATACCTTTAGATCGATGATTGTTCATAGTTTCAATCATGACGATCGCATCATTAACCACGATACCAGTCAGAGCAATAATCCCAATTACTGCAGGGAAAGAAATCGGAATTTGTAAAAAGAAGAAACCAAGAAAAGTACCAATGAAGGCAAACGGAATTGCCAACATAATGATAAATGGTTGCGTAAAAGAACTAAATTGAATTACTAAGACAGCAAAGACCAAGAAGAGGGCAACAATTGCCATTTGTCCTGCCGAAGCAAAAGTTTCTCCTTGAGTTTCCAATTCTCCTGCAAACTTATAGTCATAACCTTGACCCCAACTTTTTTTCATTTCGATTAGTTTTGGTTCTAAATCGGCAACAATTTCCCCGACAGTACGCCCTTTATTTTTTGCCAACACTGTAACTGTGCGTTGGGCATCTTTATGAGTAATAGATAAAGGTGCATTACCAAATTCTGCTTCTAATACCTGACTAGCTGCAATGGTTTCTCCATCTTTATTAAATAGAGGAATACTTAACAATTCATCGCGACGAGTAGGCCCTCCAATTCCGCCGTTGCGGGAAGCCCACATGGTACTAAGCCGAATTTCTAAATCTTCTTCTCCACCACCGATGGGAAAATCACCAATATCATTATCGGTCATTATGTAACGTCCTTGGTTAGCTAACTCATCATCGGATATACCATAAAAGTTCATGGCTTCTCGACGGGGACGTAACTTAATATCTGCTCGTAATGCACCTAAATCATCTCGTACATCTATTGCTCCATCAATTTTTCTCAGTGCCAATTGCACTTCTCCAGAGATATAGCGTAACTCATCCATATCTGTACCCGCTAGTTCAATTTCGATGGGGTCGCCTCCTTCTCCTGTAGATTGGGCATTAACTACTAGTGATGCCCCTGGATACTGACGTAGTGCGGTATTTAATTCTGACCGTAAATCATCTATATATTCAAAAGAAAGCTGTTCTCTTTCCTCTTCTGGAGTGAAAATAGCCGAAAAACCGACTAAATAATTACCATTGTTGGGTTTGAGTCCACTTTCTTTAACTAAACCACTCCGTTGTCCGACTAATTTAATAACGCTTTCGAGATAGTCCTTCTCCCGCAATAATTCTCCCACTTCATCTGCTACTTTTTGAGAACTATCGAGAGTAGTTGTGGGTGGTAATTCAATATTGACGCTTAACTTTCGTCCATCTCCTTCAGCAAAGAGACTAGAAGGAACAGTCCCTACCAAAATAGTTGAGGTAATAAATAAAGCGATCGCACCTAATGCAAAAATCTTAGCCGTAGTTTTATTGCGGATCATAGTTGCCAAGCTAAAATTACGGAATTGTTCAGAAACTTTTTCCGTCAGGCGATCGATCTTACTTTTTTGACCTGTGGTTTTGATATTGCCCAATAAGTAACGAGATAGGGGAATATCTACCAGTAAAGCAATGATATAACTGAGCATAAGACAAATAATGGCACTAATGGGAATGAGGCGGACAAATTTGCCCATAGTTCCGCTAATTGCCATTAAGGGAGCTAAGGCTAAAATAGTAGTTAATTGACCAGAAAAGGCAGGTACAGCATAGGTTTTAACTGTTTTCAAGGCAGCTTGATTAAAACTCAACCCTTCCACAAAGATACCATCGTGCATTCCCTCCATCATCAGAATGAATACATCTACTAGTAACCCCAGTGCCAAAATCATTCCCACTTGAACCATTTTATTGAGGGTGAAACCGAATAAAAATAGTACCGCTAGTGTGCCTAAAAAGGTTAAAGGAATAGATAAACCTGCAATAATCGCTTCTCGCCAAGTTAGGGCAAATAAAAGAACGATAAAAACTCCTAAAACCCCTTGCCAAGCATTATTAAATACATTGAGTAAGTCTTTGTTAATTTGATCGGCATCGGTATTAATTACCCGATATTCCATGCCATAGGGCCAAATACTCGGATTTTGTTGAGCTAGCTCGATCGCTGCTAAAGAATCATCAATAACTTTAATTGTATCTGAACCTGGGACTTTAACTAGATCGATATTGATAACTGGTTGAAAGTCCTCCCCATTGGAACTTAAAAAAGCCCGATTTTTCTCTCTGTCTAAATCTCGCCTAACTTCGGCTACTTCTTGTAATCTTACGACTCGCCCTTCCGCCTCATCCCCTAAACGGGTTACGGGTAAGTTACGTAAATCCTCTAAACTGCGAAATCTACCGTAATAGCGTAACTGAGTGCCACTTTCGTCACTTTCTATCTGATCCCAAGGTAAATCTCGATTTCCCTTTTGAATAGCATTGGCTACCTGGGTTGCAGACACTCCCATTGTAACCATCCGAGAAGGCACAAGCTGAACGTGAATAACCTCTTCCCGATTACCACTCAAATCTACTTTGCGGACATTAGGAACGGTTTCTAAAATATCTTCTATTTCTTCTGCTGCTTTACTTAATACTGCTAAATCGATATTGCCATATAAACCTACAGTTAGTACGGGAGTATCTTGAGTCGATATTTGTTCTACCTTTGGTTCATCTGCTTCACTAGCAATTTCTGGTTTGGCTTCATCTACTTCCGCCCTAACCAAAGAAATAGATTCCGCGATGGGTGCTTCTGCTGCAAACTCCACCTGAATCAATGACGAACCATCAAAAGAGGCACTACTTAAATCCTTTAAACCCTTAAGAGATTTTAATTCCTTCTCGATCTTGTCTGTTACCTGATTTTCAATAGTTTCAGGGTCAGCACCACCCCAATTGGTTTGGATAGTGGCGATCGCTACATTAATATCAGGATTACCTTCTTTCACCATCGTCGATGCACCCATTAACCCACCCACGATCAGTAGTAAAGATAGCAAAATAGCAAATACTGTTTGGAGAAAGAAGAACTTAGCAAAAGGCGATGCGCCCGATCCTAAGGGCGCATCATGCCCTTCTATTGGTTCGGTGGGATCTGGGGAAGGTAGTAGCTGACTCATGAGTTATTTCTCAATTGAGAAAATAGAATTTGCACAAAATCCTTAATTGCTCTCAGTGCAACTAAGTCAATCGCCAATTCTTGTTATTGGCGATCGCGTTTTTTCAACATAAAAACTTATAGTTCTCTGGTTGGAATTTCTTCTTTAAAATCAACAATAAGTTGCATAGTTTCTAACATTAAATCGCGTAAATCTCTAGTCAAAGGTACTTTACCTTGAGAACCAAACCAGCGATCGAACAAAGCTACAGACTCTTGTTTCCCTGCTAAAAAATTCTGCATGAAGCGAACTAAAGCATAATTGATATTATTAAGAAATTGCGAGTTATCTTCAGGAATCATACAAGCAATACCTTCTTGAGAATAGTAACCCTCAATGACAAAATCTTCAGCATTATTATTAGTGTGTAACCAGCTTTCTAGCAAAATGCTATCATCAGCAAAAGCATCAATTGTTCCTTGTTTTAGAGCAGAATAACCTTGTTGGCGATCGCGAAGAAAAACTATCTTTGCTCTAGGTTCATCTCGTTTGATCGCTAGTTCACTAGTAGTTCCTGGCAAAATACCAATCCGTTTATCTACTAAAGATTGAGAAATATTTAAATAATTATCTTGTTTAACTAATAGTCTTGTTCCTGTGATCCCGTAGCTAACAGAAAAATCAATTTTTTTATCTCTTTCCCAAGTAAAACTACTAGCATCACAAACAATATCTACCTGATTATTTACTAATTGAGGAATCCTTTCTTTCGGTTCGAGGGCAACTAATTTTAATTCAATTTCCCGACCTAATTCTTCTTCTAGTTGCTGTTGAATTAAGGTGAGCATATCTACAGAATAACCCACTAACTGCCCCTCGTTGTTAGCATAAGCAAAAGGAAGTGCATCTTTGCTTGTACCTGCGTTTAAAATTCCTGTTCTCGCTACTTTCTCGATAACCGTCTCGGCTGTAGCAAGCTGTGTAGTGAGAATTGTATTTAAGATAACAATACCATACAAAAATAATGTTGATAATTTACTACGCTGACAATGGTAAATATTAGATTTTAGAAACATAATGGTTTTTAATTAATAAGCTCGAAAGAGTCAAAAAAAGTATCAATCGACTTAGCAAAGATAGCATTATTTTGTTGTATTCTGTTAACTATAAATATAGTTGGTTAATTTTATTAGGTACAATCTTTACCGCAAGATTTGCTGTTAATGCTCAGGCACAATCTTCATCCAGTTCCCAAGAAAGAGATATTGTCCATTGAGGAAATAACCGAAATTTTATGATGGGGAAGAGCTACAGCAATGCCTGCTTCATCTAGAGCTTGTTTAACTCGCAAGCGAAATTCCCGACCCACGCTCCATTGTTGGCTAGGTTGAGTTTTAATTAATAGACGAACGAGAATACCCTCATTAGATATCTCATCAACTCCTAAAATTTCCGCAGGTTCAAGAAACTTCTCTTCCCACAGAGGCTCACTTTGCATTTTAGCTGCCACTTGAGTCATGACTTCGATCGCCTGATTAATATCTTCATGCCAAGCAATTCTTATAGTAAAGTTAACCCTAGACCAATTTTTGGTGTTGTTAATCACAGATTCAATCTTACGATTAGGGATAGAGATTAATTGTCCGTCGAGATTTCGCAGCGAAGTAATAAACAGAGTTATATCTTCTACTGCACCCACCATTCCGCTACCAAAGTCAACCACATCTCCCAGAGCATAGCGGTCGGTAGACAAAATTATGATCCCACTGAGAGCATCTTCCAGTAAACTACGGGAAAGAAAAGCTACAGCAACGGCAGCAACCCCCGCACTAGCTAAGACAGCGGGATTAAAGCCAAGTAACCAGATACTCAGGTACAGTCCCAAGATAGTAGTGACAAAAGTTGTGTTTCGTTTAAGAACTGTAGAATAAGTATTAGCTCTGAGAGTGTAACGATTGGAAGTTGAATTAGCTAATTGTGCTTCGGTTGCCCAACGATTAAGACCATAATCGACAGCGAAAGACACAAACTTATCGACCAAGGTTAACCCTGACCAAATAAGAATTAGAATCGCCGTTTTTTGCAGCAAATAAATTGAAAGAAAGCGAGTTTCACGAAATATAAAAACAATGATACTTAAACCAACAGCCAAGAGCAACATTTCTAAAATCAACATCAGTCTGAGAAATAGTTGACAGAAATTTCTTTTCTGTTTAATCAGAGTTTGCTCCTGTAAAAAACGCTTGGATGCAGCAATGTTCAAGTTAGTAATTAGCAACTTATTTTTCCAAGCTTTTTTCTGAAACAAATTCAAGAGCTTTTTTAGGATTGAAAAGGATGATACTTTTGTTTTGACTGGTTCGACCGATCCATTATTTGCCTCGGATGTCTTACTCTCTATTGCTTCTGAACCATCTAAAATATCGCTGACATTACTTTCTCTATCTATATTTTGAGAGGAAGTGGCTTCAGGATCGACAATTAGGGCATCAGTAAATTCTTCGAGTTTCTGTCGTAATTGATGATTCCACTTTCGCAGCCAACTGCGAATTAAATGAATCACCCACATTAATCCTAGTGTCATCCCCATAATTGCACTGGATATTTTCCATCGCCAATCAGGATGCTGTATATTTAATTCCTGTCCCCAGAGAGCATTAGAAAGGGACACACTAATATTAGTTTGCCAAGCTTCAGCTAATTCTGCCTTGGTCGTCCCATTGGCTTTGGCATCAAAATTAGTTACGGTGACAATTGTTTGTGAAGCTACTCCTAATCCTGGTTGGGCTGGCACATAGATAACTGTCTGTTGATTTTGAATGCCTACTTCAACTTGGGGTGTCCAAGGATGCAAAGGTTTGACTGTTGTGGGCAGCCAGAATTGCCATTCTGAGATATAAGGAGCTTCGGGACTAGTTTTCCAACTAACAATATTTTCAAAAATTTGTTGGAAAATTCGTTGCACTAATTCCGCTCGCTGTTCTACTTTTTGAGCAACTTCAGCCTCCGATTGATTAGACTCTTTTAAGGCGGTTACAGTTAATTCTGGTGTAAGTATGGCATTTTTAATCTTGGATTTAAAGTCATAGATGTAAATGTCGCTACACCAAAATTTGCCACAAGGATAAGCTTTATTTAAATCCCAAGGAGGAGATTGATTGTCTTGATTATTACTTGAGTTGGTAAACAAAGGAATTTGTCCAAAACTCTTTGTTGTGAAAGTTAACGTCAAAGTTAAGCTAAGAATAGCAATAACTATGTACTTGATTGTTGCTGGGAGAAATTTGGGCATCTTCTGTGATCTAGCACCAAGATAAAGACAAGAATTTTAAGGTGAATTAGGAAAAAACTAAGGATTGTCTCTAAATATTAAGTCAAATTAACTACTAAAAAAACTGATGTCCCATAACTTACTTCTAAATACTGAGATAGATATCTTAGTATTACTTTTGGTTGCTTGTCTAGCAGCGATCGCCCTTATTGAAAACTGTATTTCTTATTATGATACGATTTAACCGAAAAATATTAAGCAAGCTCAAGCCATTGTTAAAGAATTTCCCGAAATTGCAAGCGTATTGCCAACAAAAATATTAAATCGAGTAAGCTTAGTTGTTCAGAATGATAAGGTTGAATAATTGGCAAAACAAGGAATACTTGGTTTATCTTGATTATCCAAAATCAGGCAACTGATTAATATTGAGTAACTTATTTTGATTTCTTAAATTTATGTCAACCCCAATCAACTTTTCTGCCTTAATTTTCAGCATAATTTTATCCCTGATGCTGACTGGGTGTGGAGCAAAATCTACGACAAAACAGGAAACTAAATCCCCGCAGAATACAGACGATGGGACCTCTCAACCTTCAAGCCAACCTTTAAATGATTCTTCTTGTAATGTTATGCAAAGCCGTAATTGGCACGCCTGGATAGATAGAGTAGCAGAAAAAGAACCGCGTTTAAATATAGTAGGAGAAATAGATTTACCCACTCCTGGCTATACAGTTGAGTGGAAACCAGGAATTCTTGACAGACGCAAACCACCAGCCCAGCGTCTTTCACTCTTACTTACTCCACCTGAAGGAATGGTGATTCAAGTAATCACCCCTACAAAAGTAAATTATGTAATGCCTGCATCATCTTTAGAATATAGATCTATTTTGATTTATTGTGACGATCGACTACTAACGGAAATTCCAGATGTTGTCCCTACCGAGTAAATTAATTAAGTACATTAATTACTAGTCCTTATTTTGAATGAAAAAATATTCTTTATTGCTTGGCTTAATTATAATTCTAGGACTGTTTAGTTGTTCTAATTCTTCTCCTGATAGTAATGAAATTGCTACAGAAGAGTTATTAAGTACTCATGTTCTTACTGACTCAGGTAAAGAGACATCTACACTGTCTGTTGAAGTTGGCAGATTCACCACTGATGAATTGTTTGAAGCTGGTGGTGGTGGTTGTGGCATGAGTTTATGGAAACCAGAAACAAATCCCCAAAAAGATGGATTGTTATTTTTTCATGGATTAGAAGATGCTATGTCTTTTATGGTTTTCGATGGCAAAATGGCTAAGTTGAACAGGACAAACTCTAGCGGAGAGGATTTTTACGGACAGAAAACTGACCAAACTTTTATAACTGAAGATAACAAGATTACTGTTGAAGTTAAGATAACTCCTGGTGCTGCGGGTGAAATCGAGTCTGTTAGCATCCCCAGTGGGACAATTACCGTTATTACAGAGGGACAGACACAAGAGCTTCCTGTTGTTGGAGATGCAGGTTGCTAGGTTTTTTAGTTCTTTTTGGAAAAGATGATCTCAACCAAAAATTCTTAGTTTGACAGCAAAAAACAAGAAAAAGACCATATTCCTTGGTCAAACAATCTTGAGAATTAGCACTTGCCTTTCAGACGAAGATACTCGATTGGATTCATCTAGTTGTTTAGAATGATACGATTGTAAGAGCATAAAAGCGATCGAGCATAGCCTGCCAGCAAAGTCGATCGCCAAACACTAAAAATGATTGCATCACAAACCAAACCCATAAGTTTTGAAGAATTTCTGGAATGGTATCCAGACGATGGTAAACGCTACGAATTAATTGAAGGTGTAATTGTTGAAATGTTACCCACAGGTTCTCATGAGGATATTAGTGGTTTTCTTGTCGCTGAATTGAACTTGGAAATTCGTAAGCAGAATTTACCCTATTCTATTCCCAAAAACTGCCTACTCAAACCTCTGGCACCTCGTTCTGGATATCTACCTGATGTAGCAATTATTAATCGAGAATTTATTAAAGATGAACCCCTGTGGAACAAATCATCAGTTATTCAAAATGGTCAAACTGTTCCTCTGGTAATTGAAGTGGTTAGCACTAACTGGCGAGATGATTACGGACATAAATTCGTTGAGTATGAAGCAATGGGAATTACCGAATATTGGATTGTCGATTATCGTGCTTTAGGTGCAGTGCGTTACATTGGTAAACCCAAGCAACCAACTATTACTATCTGTAACTTAATTGAAGGGGAATATCAGATGGAAAAATTTGTCAAAGGCGAGCGATTAAAATCTAGTGTTTTTCCTGAACTTGAATTGACTACTGATGCGATTTTTAATTTTGTTCAATAACTATGGTCGCTCTTATGGTTTGAAACCTCAAGCACAAGCATTATTAGAGATTTTACAGGATAATCCCTATCAACCACCCTACGAAAAGTTAGTGGGAAATTTAGCAGGATATTATTCCCGTCGCATCAATATTCAGCTTCGATACTTCTTTTTGATGATGCTCACTATTTGGCGATCGCAATCCCAAAACTACTTACTTCTCTGAGAAAGATAACCACCAACTAAAATAGCTATTAAAATCGCCGGATACAATTGTCCGATAATAGCTTCTAGATTAGTCAACATTTTAGCTAAAGGACTGACAGGAATAATATCTCCATAACCAAGGGTCGTTAAGGTGGTAAAACTAAAGTAAACTGCCCTACCATAAGACTCGATTTTAATGATTGGTTGTGAAAAAGCATTACTATCCACACTAGCGGTAATACCGTAAAGTAAAGCCCAAACGAAACCAATTAATAAATAAACACAAATACCACCACGAATAGTATCAATTGTTATTTCTTGAGACCATAAAATATCTCGCAAAATTAGATAAGCTGCTATTCCTAAATAAAGAATATAAACTAATTGAATCAAAAGGAAAAAGGCTTTTGCCCAAGACCCATACAATCCTACCCGACCTACAATTTCTAGTAGGAATGTTAGTAAGGCAATACTGCTATACAGCTTGAAAAATTTTGGTTTGAGAGAAAAAGTCCTGACAATAATGATGATGGCATAGAGAAAGATTGAGGAAAGAGCTAATTCGCCAATATTACCTCTAAGAAAAGGGGCAAGTACAAAGTTAGCAATTAAAGTAATTAATAGTTGAGTGTACTTATTATGGGACGATACTTTGGACTTAAAAATAGGTTTCATCACCTTGTAACTATTAAGGGATAATTTCTACTGGTGCGCCATTTACCAAACGATTTTTTCCTTCTGTAACTAACTTTTCTCCTGGCTGAACTCCTTCTAAGATTTCTCGTTTTGCTAACCCTTCTATGCCTTGTTTAATCGCTCTTTGTTCCACAATTCCTTCTGCTTCATTTACCACAAAAACATGAGGCTGACGATCGCGAAAAATAAACGTATTAAAAGGTGCAACTATTGCTCGCTCTTTTTCTTCTCTAGCGATCCATGCAGATACTTGTTCTCCATCTTGAAGATTGGTTCCGCCTTCATCAATACGGATGGTCACTCGGACTGACCTTTCTCCAGGGGAAACCGACGGACTGACAGAAAACACTGTTCCTTTAGCACTGGCTAATTTCATTAAATCTTGACCAGTGATGCGTCCTGAATTAGCTCTGGAACGATCGCGATCGAGAATTATAAAAGCTCTTTGTCCTGGTTTGACTTGCGCGGACTGAAAAGCAGGTAACTCGACATTAACTTCAAACCAATTAGGGTCGATGATAATAATGGGCAATCTTTCGATAATCCCTTGGTAATCACTCGTTACATTTACTATTTGGGGTGTCCAATATTCTCCTTCGCGAATATTGAGACGAGAAACGATACCATCAAAAGGCGCAATTAGTTCTGTATCTTCTCTATCTACATGACTTTGAGCTAGTTTGGCATTAGCAGAATTAACTCCTGCTTCTGCGGTTTCTACTTGAGTTTGAGCAGCAGCTATTTCTGCTTTAACCGAGCGTATCGCTGCCTCTGTTGCCTTCACCACAGCTTGAGCATTTTTATACTCTGTCTCTTTAACGTCTACTTGTCTTTGTTCTACTACTCCTGCTGTTGCTAGTGCTTGATATCTTTTTAAGTCGGCTTGGGCAAAAGCTCGATCTGTTTTGGCTTTCTCCAGATCTGTTTGTGTCTGTACTAGAGATTCCTCCGCTTGTCTGAGGCTGGCAACTGCATTACGCACTTGGTTTTTGGCTTCAATTTGTTCTGCTGCTGCTACAGTAATATCGGCATCGTATTTACGACGATCTACTCTAGCTAATAATTCCCCTTTCCTGACCCTATCTCCCTCTCTTAAATTCCTTCCGTCTATCTTTTTTAGATAGTCAATTGTTCCTTCTGCTTGAAAATTTAGATGTTTTTTCGTTACTGCACTGACATAACCATCACCATAACTCCAGGCTTGAATTGGTTCTACATTGGCAGTGACAGCTTTTACTGTTAATCTTGCTTGTTCGATGTTATCTGTTACTTCTACGGTTGATTCTTGCGAACTAGAAAGCGATCGCCAAATTACTGTTCCTCCAATCAAGATGGCAAATATTCCTAACCACAGCCATTTTGGTTTTCTGGCATTAGTTGCTGTAGCTTCTTGAACATCCATAGAAGTGTTTGTGGTAGTTAAATCGAGCGTTGTTTGAATATCTTGGTTTTCTTCAGTGTTCATAGAATTATGCTCTTGATTATCCTAACAACAAGATATTTTCTAACAATTGGGACCAACCTTAGAAATATAAGGTTTGGTTAAGTAAGAATTAACTACTTTATGTATCTGCTCAGAAGTTACTTGAGCTACATATTCTTGAAATAAGCGATCGAATTCAATACCTAGTCCTAAACTTTCATACCAACCTAAAATTTGAGCTATTTCGCTATTAGTTTGCTTACCTAAAGCATATTGACCTAATAACTTGTTTTTTGCCCCCTGCAACTCTGATTCTGTTAGTTCAACCTCAGCTAGGCGTTCTATTTCTGTCTGGAGTCCTACCATGGCAATTTCAGTGTTTTCGGGTGCAGTGCCAATATAAGAAACAAAAGGAGCTATGTCTAAACGATTAGGATAGAAAGCAGAAACATCATAAGCTAATCCGCGCTTTTCTCTAAGTTCGACAAAAAGACGACTAGATAATCCATTACCTAAATAGGTACTGATCAGTTTCAAAACTGGATAATCTTCGCT
>JBFRWE010000332.1:0-10873 GCA_051439345.1 Xenococcaceae cyanobacterium | reverse complement strand
TGGCGAATTTTTATCTAATTCACAACTAGATGCCTTAAGCGCAATGGTAAGCGATAGCAACAAACGTATGGATTCTGTAAACCGTATTACCAGCAACTCTTCTGCAATCGTAACTAATGCTGCTCGTGCTTTATTCGCCGAACAGCCTCAGTTGATTGCTCCTGGCGGAAATGCTTATACTAGCCGTCGTAATGCTGCTTGCTTGCGCGATATGGAAATTATCTTGCGCTATGTAACTTACTCTATTTTCACTGGTGATGCTAGTGTTCTCGAAGATCGTTGCCTCAATGGTTTACGGGAAACTTATCTAGCCTTAGGTACTCCTGGTGCTTCTGTAGCTGTTGGCGTGCAAAAAATGAAAGATGCTGCTTTAGCCATTGTTAAAGATCCTTCTGGTATCACTCCTGGTGATTGCAGTTCTCTTTATTCTGAAATCGCTGGATACTTCGATCGCGCTGCTAGTGCAGTCGCATAACTAGAATTCAATTAATAATTCAGACATTGAATTAACCCAATTTTAGGAAAATTTAGCAAAATAATAGGGAGAAACCCAAATCATGAAAACCCCTCTCCCCGAAGCTGTATCTGCTGCAGATTCTCAAGGTCGTTTCCTCAGCAGCACTGAAATTCAAACTGCTTTTGGACGTTTCCGTCAAGCTAGTGCTAGTTTGCAAGCTGCTAAAGCTTTAACTTCTAACTCTCAAAGCTTAATTAATGGTGCAGCTAATGCTGTATATAGCAAGTTCCCTTACACTACTAGCACTCCTGGACCTAACTATGCATCCAGCCCTGAAGGAAAAGCTAAGTGTTCTCGTGACATCGGTTACTATCTACGTATGGTAACTTACTGCTTAGTTTCTGGTGGTACTGGTCCTATGGACGAGTACTTGGTTGCTGGTTTAGATGAGATTAACCGTGCTTACGAACTATCTCCTAGCTGGTATATCGAAGCTCTTAAGTACATCAAAGCTAACCATGGTTTGACTGGCGATCCTGCTGTTGAAGCTAATTCTTACATCGATTATGCTATTAACGCTCTCAGCTAGTTAAACAAAAAGCGTATTTTCTCGGTTGAAGTTAATTCTTTGGAGTTAACCAAAATTAAAATCAACATTTTTAGTTGCTGAAAGCACTACCCAGAAAGGTATGCGGATGCGGGCAAAAGGCTAGTATTTGTTTACTTTTCTGGGTATTGTTATTTTATGGAAGAGTTTTTAGTCTTTAGTTCTTAGTTTTCACTTGTCAGTCTAAAACTAATTTTTAGCTCGTAATTGTTATGGAACAAAATTACTTAGAAACTGGAGAAGCAGAACAACTAACTGTTGAGCAAGCGATCGCTAATTTAAGACAAAAAGAAGATTTAGGTGCGCGCTATTACGCTGCTTGGTGGTTAGGGAGATTTAGAGTTAGAGAGCCAGAAGCAATTGAGGTACTGTTATTGGCGTTAGAAGATGAGAGCGATCGCGCGCCTGATGGTGGTTATCCCCTCAGACGCAATGCAGCCAGAGCCTTGGGTAAATTAGAAGACAAACGAGCCGTACCACCTTTGATTCGCTGTTTAGAATTTCCTGATTTCTATGTCCGAGAAGCAGCAGCACAAGCCTTAGAAATGGTCAATGATTCCAGGGCAATTCCTGCCTTAGTTCAACTATTAGAAGGTGGGGTAGCCAAAGCTCAGTTTGTCCCAGGAAAACCTCATTTAGTACAGCCTTATGAAGCGATTATAGAAGCTTTAGGAACTATCGGTGCTACAGAAGCCATTCCTTTAATCAAACCTTTTATTGAACATCCAGTAGAAAAAGTAAAATATGCTGCTGCCAGAGCAATGTATCAGTTAACTGGGGATTCAGTTTATGGAGAAATATTAGTTCAAGCCTTAGCTGGGGATGATTTACAATTACGTCGTTCTGCTTTAATGGATTTAGGGGCGATCGGTTATATAAGCGCAGGAAGCGCGATCGCGGAAACTTTAGCAGAAAATAGTATGAAACTTATTGCTCTTAAAGGATTATTGGAAGAAGAAATTAATCAAAACGGGAATCAAGCTTTGGAGTTAACCCAGGAAAGTATTAAAGTAATGGAGTTAATGGATTCGCTGTTATAAGTACATAGACAGAATTGATTGTAAAAATTATTACCTATTACCTATTCCCCACTAAATTTTGTCCAATTACTTTAAATCTTTTCAGATAAATTTAGCAACGTGACAGAGATATTAACAGATACAAAAATACTTATCGAAGCAGTTAATCAAGCAGATTCTGCTGATGGATTATTAGAAGCTGTAGAAGATTTAGCTGCTGTCAAGGCAGTAGAAGCAATACCAACTTTAGTAGAAGTTTTGGGTTATAACAATCCAGGGGCAGCCGTAGCAGCCGTAGATGGATTAATTGAAATAGGAGAGCCAGTAATACCCTATCTGTTAGCCAATCTCGATGATTATAACTATGGTGCTAGAGCTTGGGCATTAAGAGTATTTGCTGGTGTTGGCGATCCTCTTGCTCTAGATTTATTACTCAAAGCTGCCACGGCTGATTTTTCGCAAAGTGTTCGTCGTGCTGCTGCTAGAGGGTTAGGCATTATTCGCTGGTCAAAATTAGCCCCAGAAAAATTATTACCAGCACAAAAAGAAGTCCTACAAGCTTTATTACTTACTTCGGAAGATGGGGAATGGGTTGTTCGCTATGCTGCCGTTGTCGGATTAGAATCTCTAGCTAAGACTTTAGCAAAAATTCAAGCTCAATTAGTTCCAGATATTACAGCTAGATTTTCTGACATCATAGCAACCGATACAGAAATCGTAGTTCGCGCTCGCACACAATTAGCCTGGCAAAAAGTCACGAGTAGTGAGTAATGAGTAATGAGTAATACCTCTTTTACACCTGCTCAATAACTTAAGGACTACTCAATTATCTCTAATTAACAATTAATATTCTTACTTACCAAACAGATTACTTTAAAAGAGGAAAAGTCACCTGCCAAGCTTTAATCAAATTACCTTTCATTAAAGCAGCAACCCCACTGAGAATTTGAATTTCTTCATTATCAGGCTTAAGAGCGATCGCTTGCTTTAAAGCTTTTTCGGCTGGTGTGGGTTGCCAATCATAGAGATAGACAAAAGCGAGATAAGCATAATTAAAAGGGTTGTTACTATCTAATTGAATAACTTTTTGGAAAGTGGCGATCGCCCCTTCTACGTCTTGCTGTAATACTTGAGCTAAACCTACTGCATATGCCCAATCTAGTTTTTGTTGCTGGCTAATATTATTTTGTTGGAGGCGATAAGATAAAGCAAGTTCTGCTTGGGTTAAGTAGTCTTGTTTGGCATCGTATTGGTTAATGCGAGCAGTTTGGGCAAAAATAGGGTCTAAACCAGTAATTCCTTGACTCATATTGGGGGCAATAGTTCGTAGTTGAGTCACTAAATCCAATTCTGGTGCAGGTAAAGGTTTGGCATTAGAATCTATAGTTATCTCTACCTTCGGTATATCTAGAGGATAAGTTTCTCCTGAAGCGCGATCGAGATATTGGGCAGAAAGCCGATATTTACCAGGGAGAGTATTAGCTGGTGGTAGCATTGCGGTTCTTTCAATTACTGCCAACCCCTTATTAGGTATCTCGTTTTGATTAAAATTTAATGAACCCATCCCAATACTATGATCGTGTAACCACATTGATGAAGTATTAGTTACATGGGATTTGGGTGTTACTTTAGTGTTTTTATTTACTTGCTGCCAGGTGAGTAAAATTAAACTCGATCGCAATTTTGCCCAACTACCAGTCCATTCATAGGTAATAGGAATAGGGATACCTGAGGGGGCTACTTGCGGGACAATAATATTCTGTAGCGATACGTTGGCTAGGCTTGGTTGGCTCGATTTTACTTCTACTAGAGGTTCAAGACGATGATATAGTCTGAGATCGCTATTATCTGGCAGTTGCCAACTTTTGTGGAGTGCAAAATCTCCCCCCTCTTCTACCAACTTAACGATCGCTTTTTGTGCTTCGGGAATTGAACCCTGATCCCCTGTTTTAGTTATAAACCAATCGAGCGATCGAGCATCTTGTTCTACTTCTTCTTGTCTTACTCCTACCTGACGACCAGCTACTTGAAAGTTATACTGTCCTCCATAGAAAGAGAAATTGTGTTGATTTATTTCTGGGGTAGAAGGTAATACCCCTAGTGTGGAACGTAGATAAGGGGAAATATTAATAATTTCTGCGACTACATCTTGATGGGGAAAAGGTTTTCCCGTGTAAGGATAGTTTTGCACACGGGGACTAAGTTTAGCAGTTAACCAATCTCCTCCTAAGGGAAAAATATTTAACCACATCAATACCACAGCTAAAATAATCGTTCCCCAACGGACATATCTTTGTCGATAACTATGCCAAGATAGTAAACCCAAAGCCAAGATTAAAGACAAAACTGGCAATAAAGGCAAGATATAACGAGCATCTTTATTGATATTGAGAGAAGAGAGTAGATAGCCACCCAACAAAAAAATCCCTAACCACGTCCATTTGAACTTAGGAGAGATGGGGGGATGGGGAGATGAAGAGAGAGGGCGTTTTTGTTTGTTTTTAAAGAGGGCAAACAGAAGTAACCCAACCAGAGGAACAAGTAGTAAACACCAAGAGAGTAAATAAGGTAAAACACTACTATAGTAAGTCCAAGCATGAAGAGTATTAAGGGCTGGATCTCCTTCTGCTATAGCAGAATCAATAGTGGCTCGCTTACCCGAAGTCAATATTAATAACCAATTAGTACGATACCAAGGAAAACAAATTAGAATAGCGATCGCTAAAGAGCTAATTAGCTGAGTCAAATACAACCATTGGCGATGTTTCAAAAAACTACCCAACACCCACAAAATGGGCAGAAATAAAAAGAATAAAGCCGTTTGCTTCAGCATTAAAGCCAAACCCAAACTAACCCCAAACAATAGGCTATAAATCCAACCCCGAAAATGATAACGATTAAACCCTGGGGCGAACGGCTGTTCGCCCCTACAGGATATTACTGTAAGCAACCAAAAACTAGCCGTCACCATCGCCGTTAAAGGATAATCGAGGAGAAATTCTAGACGATAGTAATACAATCCTGGTAATAACTGACATATCCCTGCTGCCCATATACCAATAGTCGGATTAAACAGAAT
The DNA here is from genome assembly GCA_051439345.1 of Xenococcaceae cyanobacterium. Lineage (GTDB taxonomy): Bacteria > Cyanobacteriota > Cyanobacteriia > Cyanobacteriales > Xenococcaceae > JASJDJ01. The sequence goes on along the minus strand of JBFRWE010000332.1, from coordinate 5,711 downwards.
TGCTCCCAAACCATAGACAGATGTAAGCAGTATGGCACTGTATATTATCATTACTACCATAGCTGCATCTACCGTTGTGCCAAATAAATTAAGAACGGGAGCAGTAATAATGTAGTGTAGGGGAGGAATTTTATTAGAAAGTAGCCAAAAACTACGCCACCAATCAGGATTAAACCATCCTGGTTGTTGTAAAGCGTTCCAGTAGTTTAAAACACCATTAAGATAATCAGCCTGATCCCACGCAGGGACAGAGCGATCGAGGGCTAACCAAAAGCGATCGCTAATTCCCCCTATTAACCAGAGTACTCCCAGAATTCCCAATCTGTAGAGCCAGTTCAATTGTTTTTTTTGTTTCACCAAGTATCTAGCTTTAAATAAAAAATTTTCTTATTAAAAAATAATCAATTTAAACAGCTATTTTTACAAGCTAGAGTACATTATAGTTATCTACTGATTATTAAGTCATGTTTTAACTATACTTTTTCCTTAATTCACCCAAATTATTTTTATTTTTGCTTTATATCTATTCGCAGTAATCTTATGGATTTACTAAAAAAAATACTCCCCTGGGTAAGAATGCCTAGCCAAAATATGCCTTGGTGGATAAGAATAAGTACAGAAGTTCCTCAATGTATCTATTTTTTTGGTCCTTTTGATAGTTTATCAGAAGCTAAGCTATTACAATCTGGATACATTGAAGATTTGAAGGGAGAAAATGCCATAGGAATTAAGGTAGAAATTCAACAATGTGAACCAAAAGAGTTAACGATTATTGAAGAAGAAGAGTTTGAATAAACTGTTAATCATTTAATTGGCTGGTTCTGAATGACACGGAGAAACGGTAAGGGTTTGACGATTGTTTTCTGATTAAATAATATGCAGTTTAAAGACACAATAGCTTAATAGACTTTTTGTCTAAATCAAAAAAATTTTGGTGGAGTGAAATGGTAAAACATGAGTAGCAAGTAGCAAGTTAATTCTTAAAATTTGTCAAGATTTTTCTGAATTGAAACCAATAGCTAACAACTATTTGGTTTCTTACTTTTTACATAAGTATGGGGATTATTTCCAAGGATAAAAAGGACTGAAGTGCGATCGAGGAGGCCTTTAATTGGCTACAACATTATTCATGATAGTTATAAATACGATCGATCGAGAAAACTAAAGCTCTTTCAAAACATTCTGTACTTGCTGATAAAACTCTCCTCCTCGATCGTAAAAACTCTTTAATTGATTAAATCGATCGATAGTTAAGTTATGAGCTTGGACAATTTTTTTAGAGTCATCACAATATTGTGAGACAGTATCCCTAACATTATCTGGTAAACTCTCAAAAGTTTCTGGTCGATTGCAAACAATATCAGGAGGGGCTTCGTTCAACATTGATTTAATCTTTTGGTATACTCTTTGTCGCAATAACTCTACTTCATAACCAGCTTTGGCATAGCTAGTTACTTCATTTGGTGTATATTCCTGAGCATAAGCAACAGAAGATAGTCGAGAAAACGGAAGAGAAACTTCTAACACCAGAATACCAAGGAGTCCTGTTGCTGCTAGGATACCAGTAGTACAGAAGCGAAGTAAAACTTTATTTAGATTAAAAGAAACTAAATTAGAGAGGAACATAGTTTTAAACAGGAAGTGACAGACTTAATTAAATATTTTTAAGATATTGCTATTGTTTTTGAATAGTTTTAGGTAAAATAAGTTCCTTGCTTTGCCTTTTTATCGTTTTGTATAAAGTGTTCGTATAAAATATAATGACTCAATACTCTAACTTAGTAGAAATTTTACAAAATAAAGCCTTAGAAAAACCCAATAATATTGCTTATCGATTTCTTCAAGATGGTAAAACAGAGTCTGGTAGTTTAACCTATAGGGAATTAGATCGACAGGCTAAAGCGATCGCTGCTGAATTACAATCCTTATTAAAACCAGGTTCTAGAGCATTATTAGTTTATCCTTATCATGCTGGTTTAGAGTTTATTTCTAGTTTTTTTGGTTGTCTCTATGCTGGTATTATTGCTGTTACTACTAATCCTCCTCGTCACGGAAAAGAAGTAGCCAAACTATTAGAAAGAGCGATCGCATCGGGAGCAAAAGTAGTTGTAACTACAGCAGAATTTTTAAAGACAATTAAGACAGGAATTGCTATTAATCGGGAACTAGCAACTCAAACTAAAGATTTTATTTTCTTAGCTACAGATACTCTTCCCTCTAGTTTATCTACTAATTGGCAAGCAACCAAAATTGAGAGAGATACTCTGGCTTTTTTACAATATACTTCTGGTTCAACAGGAATATCTAAAGGGGTAATGGTAACTCATGGCAATATTCTCTCTAATGAGGAGATGATCCGCCAGGGATTTCAGCATACGGAGGAAACTGTAGTTGTTGGTTGGTTGCCCATGTTTCATGATATGGGCTTAATTGGGAATGTCTTGCAGCCTTTATATTTAGGGACTCCCAGTATTTTAATGTCTCCTGTTTCCTTAGTACAAAAACCCTTTGAGTGGCTAAAAGCTATTTCTCACTACCAGGCTACCTCTAGCGGAGGTCCTAATTTTGCTTACGATCTTTTGTGTCTTAAGGCAACTCCAGAAAATCTAGCTGGTTTAGATTTGAGTAGTTGGTCTGTCGCATTTTCTGGGGCAGAAACTGTCAGGGCAGAAACGATCGATCGCTTTAGCCATATTTTTAAACCTTGTGGTTTTCGTCGCGAGGCATTTTATCCTTGTTATGGCATGGCAGAAACAACCCTCTTGATTTCTGGTGGTTTAAGAGATGACCCTCCTGTAATTAAATATGTAGATGGTAATGCCTTAGAACAAAATCGAGTAGTTGCAGCTAAACCCGAACAAAAAGATGCCAAAGCAATTGTAGGTTGTGGTCGTACTTGGTTAGACCAAAAAGCAATTATAGTCGATCCTCAGTCTCTAACTCAATGTAGCAGCGATGGAGTAGGAGAAATTTGGGTATCGGGATCGGGAGTAGGTAAAGGCTATTGGCAACAACCAGAAGAGACAGAGAATACTTTTAATGCTTATCTAGCAGATACTAAAGAAGGACCTTTCTTACGCACAGGGGATTTAGGATTTATTGAAGATGGAGAACTATACATTACAGGTAGGTTAAAAGAAGTGATGATTTTTTGGGGGAGATATTGTTATCCTCAACACGTAGAAAAGACTGTGCAAGATTCCCATCCTGCTTTACGTCCTAATTGTGGCGCAGCTTTTTCTCTTGATGTAGATACAACAGAAAGATTAGTAATAGTACAAGAAGTGGAGCGGAGTTACCTCAGAAACTTAAACATAGAAGAAATTGTTGAAGCTGTTTGTAAATCCGTAGGGCAAGCCCATGAAGTAGAAGTTTATGTGCTCGCTTTACTCAAAACTGGTAGTATTCCCAAAACTTCTAGTGGCAAGATTCAACGCCGTGGTTGTAAAGCTCAATTTCTCTCAGGAGACTTGAATATAGTTGCTCAATGGCAACAGTCCCACTCAGCAGGAAAAAATGTCACAGAAATGGTTAATTTGTCTGAGTAATAATTTCATCCTTACATTATGTAACAAAATTGCATAAACCACTTCCTTTAGACTAAATAGTTAAGTACAACAACAAATCCTAGTTGAATTTGAGAGAGTGTCATAAAATGTTGCAGATCTGGAAAAGATATAGAGATAGGAATCAAGAAAGGGAAAGGGTTTTAGATTTTTTGCCATCTTGTAAATATCAGAAAACTAAGACCAAGAGAGAGCAAAATTCTCTTAAAGGCAATCTGGGTAACTATAGCAACGATATTCTGGTTAGTCGTGCTGGACAAGCGAAAATTGCTGCTTTAGATAGCTGTCTAAAGCTAGTTAGCAGTGATTTTATTGTGTTTTAGGTGTTCAGAAAAAGAACCGAGGGGAAGAAAATGTCAAAATAATGACACTTGAGATAATGCAAATATAATTTTGCTCGACAAGGCAAAGTGTTTTTAATCTTGTGACAATAAGATTAGCTAATTATTAATTGTTTATCTATTCTTTTTTCTCTTCGGTAAAATCAAAAACATCTATCAACACAGAGTAATTTGGTTGTTCTCCTGTATTACTCCACTCTTGCCCTTTCCGTTCAACTATCCGAACATCTGCTTCATAAAAGCGCATTTGATAGTTTGTTTGTTGCTGATTTACCTCTTCGATCGCAAAATCCCAATGAGTAGGGTCTTTGGATTCTAATCCGCTTAAATGACGCGCTCCATCGTCTAGAGGTACAGTAGGCTCTTCCCTTGCTAGAGCTTGATTCTGCTGAATAAGTGAGTTTAATCCGAGTACGCTCAAAGCTATTATCAAACCAGCAACTATTTTGCTTTGGTTATTCATCTTCATTTTTCAACCATAGCTTTATTTTTTATGCTAAAACAAATCGATAAAGATGGTTGAGTTTTATCTAAATTTTATAGTCAAGATGGATAAAGTATAGGTTTTTTTCTAGTTCAATTTATGACAAGCTAATTATAAGTTAATAATTTCGATCTCCTCAATTCGATCGGCTGGTTTAAAATCAAAGACACGGGAGTAAAAATAAAATTCACTATCTAAGGCTTTTTTGATATTTTCTCCTTGACGAAAACCATGTCCTTCATTTTCAAATAAGACGTAGGCAACAGGTAATCCTTTATCTTTAATGGCAGTAAACATCATCTCTGCTTGATTAGGTGGAACAACTTTATCTTCTCCTCCTTGGAAAAAGATGACAGGACAAGACAGTTGTTCAGTAAAATGGATAGGCGATCGCGCTTCATAAAGATCTTTCTCATCTGGATAAACACCAATCAAACCATCTAGATAACGAGATTCAAACTTATGAGTATCCCTGGCTAAAATTTCTAAATCGCTGACACCATAATAACTTGCTCCCGCTTTGAAAGTATCGCGAAAAGTAAGGGCGGCCAAAGTAGTGTAACCTCCTGCACTACCGCCAGAGATAACTAATCTATCTCCATCAACTCTTCCTTGTTGTACTAAATATTTGGCTGCATTAACACAATCATCTACATCGACAATACCCCAATTTTTCTCTAATCGCTGACGGTATTGACGACCATAACCAATGCTACCACCATAATTAACATCTAAATAGCCAAAACCTCGACTAGTCCAATATTGAATCCTTAAACTGAGACTAACAGAAGCTGTTGCGGTAGGTCCTCCATGACTTTTGACTAAAAGAGGTGGTAATTCTCCTTCTGGTGCAGAAAAATCTTTATTTTGGGGGGGATAATACCAGGCATAAGCAGTTAAACCATTTTCTGTGGGAAAAGAGATAGCTTCTGGTACAGATAGATAACTAGAATCAAGGTTTAACTTTCCTGACTCTTTGAGTATTTCTTTTTTTTGGGTAGCTAAATCTAATTTGATTACGGCAGTGGGTTCAGTAGGAGATCCAGCAATAAATAAAGCTTGACCATTGTTAGTAGCTTGGACAGAAGAAATATTGGTATAGGAAGTCTCTATCTTGGTAAACTCTTTTGTCTGAGTATTTATACTACCTAGATACCAACTACCATTTTGAGAATAAGTACAAATAATCTGGTCTGGAGAGAGAAAAGCATAAGTAGCTAAACCGAATACCCAATGAGGATAGGCAAACTCTGCTTCCATCTCGTAAAGGGGTTCTATTGTCTCATCTTTATTACGGCGATAGATATTCCACCAGTCGTT
>JBFRWE010000331.1:0-12537 GCA_051439345.1 Xenococcaceae cyanobacterium | reverse complement strand
ATTTTGCTCAACATTGGTTGCGTAGTGAAAAAGTATTAGAACAGATAATAAAAGCAGCCGAGTTAAAAAAAAGCGATCGCGTTTTGGAAATTGGACCAGGAACAGGAATTCTTACTCGTCGTCTTCTTGCTGAAGTAGAGGCATTGGTTTCAGTAGAGATCGATCGAGATTTATGTAAAAAATTAGTCAAAAGTTTAGGAAGTAGAAATAACTTTTTATTACTTCAAGGAGATTTTCTAACTCTTAATTTAGAGCAGAATCTAGAAGCTTTTCCCAAATTCCAACAACCTAATAAAGTAGTTGCTAACATTCCTTATAATATTACTGGAGCAATTATCGAAAAACTGCTAGGTAAAATTTCTCAACCAGTAGCTACCAATTACGAATCAATTGTCTTATTAATTCAAAAAGAAGTAGGAGAAAGATTAACTGCTTCCCATAGTACTAAAGCTTATGGTGCTTTATCAATTCGAGTTCAATATTTAGCAGATTGTCAATGGATTTGTTCTGTCCCTGCCCAAGCTTTCTATCCACCACCAAAAGTAGACTCTGCTGTCGTTAAACTAACTCCTAAACTAAGAGAAAATCCAGCCCATAATCCTTATCAATTAGAAAGTTTAATCAAGTTAGGTTTTGCTAATCGTCGTAAAATGCTACGTAATAATTTTAAAAGTATAATCGAACCAGATAAGCTGACAAAAATACTCGAACAACTCAATCTTAATCCTCAGTGTCGAGCAGAAAATATTAGTTTGAACAACTGGATTAAACTAGCGAATATTTTAACAGAATAGTTATTAGTGGTTAGGGGCGGTTGGCGAACCGCTTGTACACTCATTCGTCATTTGTCATTCAAAATTGACAAAAAACACTTAGCTAAGTACTTACACACAATCAATTACACAGTTGAGGGAGAGAATAGGGAATAGCGGTGCGACCCCCTAAAGGGTTCAGTAGTTGCTTCAAGTCGGGAAACCCGCCCAACGCACTACTTCACCGCGTCGGCGCAAGACGCAAGGGAACGCGCACCAAGACAGGGAATAGGCAACAGGAAAGAGATAAAGCTATTTTTAGTTAATATCAAAATGTGTAAATAATTTTATTTAGGTAAGTAGCTGAACGCAATTAAATATAAGATAGATAACGTTTTATTTCTCCCCTGCTTCCTCTGCCCCTCTGCTCCCTCTGCCTTCCCTCATTTTATAATTAATTACACCCACCTACTTAGTAGAGACAAGGCATGCCTTGTCTCTACCTATTACCTATCACTTACTTATTTTCTATCTTCTAATGGCAACAAAATCCGAAACGTCGATCCTTTTCCTACTTGGCTAGTAGCTGTAATCTTCCCTCCGTGCGCCTGGACAATTTGTTGGGCGATGTTCAATCCTAAACCAAAGCTACCCGTCGCTTTAGTTCGTGTCTGGTTAACTCGATAAAATCGCTCGAATATATGAGGTAAAGACTCAGGAGCAATGCCAATCCCTGTATCTTCTACTTGAATCTCTACCTGCTGATTCTCACAATTAAGTCGAAGAATAATATTTCCGTTGGCAGGGGTATAACGACAGGCATTACTGAGGAGATTGGCAATAGCTTGTCGCAATAGGTTAGCATCTACCTTTACCAGAACTGGTTCAGCCATTAGGTGTGCAGTGAGAGTAATATGCTGCGATCGCGCTTGAGTTTTCCATTCAGGTACTAAACTACGCAATAAATCTACTACATTAACTATTTCTAGGGACTCGATCGACAATAAGCTTTCATGTCGTGCTAGAAACAGCAAATCACCGACTAGAGTACTCATACTTTTAGTTAGATGGACAATCTTATCTAAACGTTGGTGCAGGAAACTCTTGTCTACTGTTGCATCTTCTAGTTCCATTAATCCCACCTGAGCATTGCTCAAGACGGCAGCTAGAGGAGCGCGTAGTTCATGGGAAGCATTAGCCGTGAAGCGATCTAACTGAGCGTTGGCTAACTCCAGTTCTTGATTAGTATGTTTTAGGCTGGTTTCCCGTGCTGTCAATTCTCGTTCTAGTTGCAAAAACAGGAGAATAGCTAATACTGCTCCCAAACTACCTGTTATGGCTGATACACAGAGGACGATCCAGGTAATCTGTCGATAAAGCAGATGATGTTGCTGGCGAACTTCTAATAATTCCTCTTGTTTTTGCGTAAATTTATCGATCGCGACACGAGTGGCATTCATCTGTTCCTTTCCCTCTTCTAGCCAGTCGTAGAGGAGAGTGGTATTCACCATTCGTTCTTCTTTGCCCTGAATTCGTTTGAGTTCCTGTTGCAGAGTTAACTTTTGTTGTAAAATCTTCAGATGTTGATCGACTTTGGTACGGATTTCTTTGAGTATTTGTTTCTGCTGAGGATAATTTTCTACTAGCTTCTCTAATTGCTTCAGTGAGTTGGGAATTACAGCACGAGAACTGTTAAAGGGGGCAAGAAATTCTTCTCGATGAGTTAATCCATAACCACGCACTCCTGTTTCTGTATCCACTAGGGCTGTAAGCAAACGTTTAGTTTCTAGCTTGACCATTTTGGTGTGCTGAACTACTGTTTCGTCTTCTTCCAAGCTGGCTTTTAACCAAGCAAAAGAACCAAGAGAAGTAAACAAGCAGAAAACAGGGATGGCGATAATAATCCCACCCCGCAGACGAACAGGCAATACTTTCCATTTATCAAATTTAATCTTAGGCATCACTTTTGCTCGGTAATTAGATAAATCTATTTATATGTTTTTGGCTATAGCTCTATTTGTCTTTTCTCCCCTACCCCTCTGCTCCTCTGCCCCAAAGTACAAAATTAATTATCAATATTTAACGAGATTGAGGTGGCTCAAAGCAATATCCTACGCCGTAAACAGTTTTAATCCAGTTTTCTATACCCAGTTCTCGCAAACTTTGCCGTAAGCGTCTGATCCGAGCAACTACAGCATTACTCTCTGGTTCTGAACCCCATGACCACAGTGCTTGCTCGATCTGAGCGTGGGTAAGAACTTTCTGAGGATGGCGCATCATATATTCCAAAAGTTGAAAATCTTTGCTGGAAAGCTTAAAAGATTTGTTCCTCCATTCAACACACATTGTGTCTAAGTGAAGATATAAATCTAATAGTTTGAGGCAATCTCCCGTCCATAAAGGCGATCGCCTTCGTAAAGCTCTTACCCTTGCCAAAAGCTCGGTTAAATCTACTGGCTTAACCAGGTAATCATCTGCTCCTGCATCCAAACCAGTAACTTTATCGTCAATAGTATCTTTAGCAGTGAGCATCAGAGTTGGAGTAGCTACTCCTTTGGCACGCAAAGATTGGCAAAGCTCAATTCCACTCTCTTTTGGCAACATCCAGTCAAGGATCAGTAAATCATAGTCTTTTTCCCTCATCAACCACCGAGCCGTTGCTCCGTCCGCCACTCCATCTACGATATGACCAGAACGAGATAAAGCCATTTGTAATGGTTCTAACTGTTCTGGGTCATCCTCAACTAAAAGAATTCGCATGATAAATGACTGAACCGTTTTTTTTAAATCTTAAGACATTATGTTGATATTTTGGCATAAAAGCAATTAATGCGATCGTGCAGTGCCAGCTACGTCGATCTCGCTTCTGGGAGTAATTATTTTAGTTGATGAGATTGATTCACATAGCACCATCTAAGTTCTTAGGCAACTTTCTTAAAGCTAGCAGAGATTGCAAGTAAGACAAATTCCACAAGTAAAGATTCGTTACTGTTGACTTTGACAACAAAAATGTTGTTAATATATTTTACAATGGACTTAAACAACAAATAGGTTGTTTTAATCTTTTGAGAGGGTAGGCTATCAATCAGTATAGAATATACCCTCCTGAATCATGTCTATAGTTTGAGACTATATAGAAATTCGTTTGATAAATTTAGTAGAAATATAAGCAAACAATGAGTGAGACTATTTTATCTATACATAATCTAACAGCAAGTGTAGACGGTACCCAAATTCTTAAGGGCGTGAACTTAGAAATAAAAGCAGGAGAAGTCCACGCGATTATGGGGCGCAATGGTTCAGGTAAAAGTACTCTCTCTAAGATTATTGCAGGACATCCAGACTACGAAGTAACTGGAGGAGAAATTATCTATCAAGGGGAAAATATCCTAGATAAAGAACCCAATGAAAGAGCTTTAGATGGCATATTTTTGGCTTTTCAATATCCCTTAGAAATTCCTGGAGTAAGTAATTTAGATTTTTTGCGAGTAGCCTACAATGCCAAAAGAAAGCATCAGGGATTAGAAGAAATAGATACCTTTGATTTTGAAGACTTGGTAGAAGAAAAACTAGAAGTTGTCAAAATGAAATCCAGTTTCTTAGAGAGAAGTCTCAACGAAGGTTTTTCTGGTGGTGAGAAAAAGCGCAATGAAATTTTACAGATGGCGTTACTCGATCCAACTTTAATTATTTTGGATGAAATTGACTCAGGTTTAGATATTGATGCCCTTAAAATTGTGGCTGAAGGAGTAAATCAACTCAAAACACCAGACAAGGGTTATCTGGTAATTACTCACTATCAAAGATTACTTAATTACATCACACCTGATTTTGTTCATGTAATGCAAGATGGCAAAATCATTACCAGTGGTGGAAAAGAATTAGCTTTAGAATTAGAATCTCGCGGTTATGACTTTCTTGACGAACAAGCAGTAGCGGAGGTGGGTGCATAATGGCTGTACAAATTCCTTTTGCAACTATTGACAAACTAGAAGAGAAGAGCATAGTTGAAGATAATTGGCTGATGGGGTTATTACAACAGACTACCCGCTCAGAAGATGAACCTAGTTGGCTAAAAGATATACGTCAACAAGCTACCAACTGGGTTTCTCGTTTGCAAGTACCTACCAAGAAAGATGAAGAATGGCGATTTAGCGATCTATCAGCTTTGGTAGAGAAAAATTTTGTGACAGCAAAACCAGTGGAGACGTTCCATGGAACGTCTCCACAACACCAGGGAACGCCCCTACGAGAAACAGAAAATACCCGCCTTATTTTTGTTAACGGCAAATATGCTGCTGAATTATCAGATGTATCGGGATTACCTGAAGGGGTATACGTTGGTAATCTGAACACATTACCCGAAAAATACTCTGCACAAACATACTTTGCCCAACAACATAATAGTCAAGCAGTTTTTACCGCCCTCAACACAGCCAGTTGTGAAGATATAGCTGTAATTTGGGTAGAAAAAAATATTATTCTCGAAACTCCTATTCAGCTTGTGTTTATTTCTCAAATAGAAGAGCGAGCTAGTTTCTCTCAACCCCGTACTTTAGTCGTTGCTGAAACAGGGGCAAATTTCTCTTTAGTTGAAGAATATAGCGGTACAGGAGAGTATTTTACCAACGCTGTTACCGAAATTTGGCTCAAAGAAAATGCAGGAATAAACCATACCCGTCTGCAACAAGAATCTGATTCTAGTTTCCATATTGCGACAACTGTTGTTAATCAAGCTCGTGATAGTCGCTATACTCTGGCTGAATTCAACTTCGGTGGCAAGCTATCTCGTCATAATCCAGAAATTTTACAACAAGGAGAACAAACCGAAACCAATCTCAATGGCTTAACCGTTGCCACAGGAGAACAAACCAGCGATACTCATAGCATTATTGCTCTTACTAAACCTCACGGAACAACCGATCAACTGCACAAGTGCATTATAAACGATCGCGCCCATAGCATCTTTAACGGCAAAGTTTTTGTCCCCAAAGAAGCCCAACTTACCAACGCAGCCCAACTCAACCGTAACTTATTACTTTCCCCTAAAGCCAGAGTAGACACCAAACCCGAATTACAAATTACTGCTGATAACGTCAAATGTTCCCACGGTGCAACAGTATCTCAACTAGAAGCCGATCAAATCTTTTATCTGCGTAGTCGTGGCTTAACGGAAGAAGATTCCCGCCATCTTCTGATCGATGCCTTTGCTGCCGAGATTATCGATCGCATTGCTATCAAATCATTACAGAAAAAAATAAATCAAATCATCAAACACAAAACAGACAAATAATATCCCAATCATCTCACCTATCAGCGTTTATCAGCGTTCATCTGCGGACTCATAATCAAGCAACAAAAAAATGACTTACACCCAAGAAAAAACTTTAGCCGATCGCGTACGTAAAGACTTCCCAATTTTACATCAAGAAGTCAACGACAAACCCTTGATTTACTTCGATAGTGCTGCTAGTTCCCAAAAGCCCTTAGCCGTATTAAATACCTTACGGGATTATTACGAAAAAGATCATGCTAATGTACATCGCGGGGCGCATACACTAAGTGCTAGAGCTACCGATGCTTACGAAGGTGCAAGAGATAAAGTTGCTAAGTTTATTAATGCTGCCCATCGAGAAGAAATTGTTTATACTCGTAACGCCTCTGAAGCAATTAATTTAGTTGCTTATAGTTGGGGATTAACTAACTTAAATAAAGGGGATGAAATTATTCTTTCTGTGATGGAACATCATAGCAATATTGTTCCTTGGCAAATGATTGCCCAAAAGACTGGGGCAGTAATTAAATATGTACAATTAACTCCTACAGAAGAATTTGATTTAGAACACTACAAATCTCTACTTTCGGATAAAACTAAACTAGTTTCTATTGTTCATGTTTCTAATACTTTGGGTTGTATAAATCCGGTAGAAGAAATAGTAAAACTAGGACATCAATACGGAGCAAAAGTATTAATAGATGCTTGTCAAAGCATTCCTCATATGCCCGTAGATGTGCAAGCAATTAACTGTGATTGGTTAGTGGCTTCTGGACATAAAATGTGTGCTACTACAGGGATTGGTTTTCTCTATGGCAAGAAAGAATTACTAGAATCCATGCCTCCCTTTTTAGGTGGGGGAGAAATGATTGATGAAGTATATTTAGATCATTTTACTACTGGAGAATTACCCCATAAATTTGAGGCAGGAACACCAGCTATAGCAGAAGCGATCGCTCTAGGTGCAGCAATAGATTATCTTAATGTTATAGGTATGGATAAAATTCATGTTTATGAAGAAGAATTAACTGCTTATTTATTCAAAAAATTAGCGCAAATTCCTAACCTCAGAATTTATGGAGCAAAACCAACTAAAGAGGGTAAAGGTAGAGCAGCCTTAGTCGCATTTAATGTAGAAGGAATTCACGCTAGCGACTTAGCAACCTTGTTAGATCATGAAGGAATAGCAATTCGTTCTGGTCATCATTGTACCCAACCACTACACCGTATTTTTAATGCTTCTGGTAGTGCCAGAGCAAGCTTATATTTCTATAACACTCGCGAGGAAATTGATACTTTTGTAGCTACTTTAAAAGATACTATTGATTTTTTCAAGAGCATGATGGAGTAATATGAAATACTTTAATGCCTCCTACACATCTTTTGCAGTTAACAATCCCATATGCTGGTACGGAATTATGTAACATAAATACGGAAGTTGCTAGTTCTGTACGTTATCTACTAGCGAATTCTATTTGTGTAGGAGGTTCGCTTATTTATCTGTTGAACAAAAAAGGAAATGAAACTCACTCATAGTAATATGAAAGGCAAAAAAGTTGAGAAATTTAATTAAAAGGTGTACGATTCCCTATAGTTTTTGATATTAGAACTATCTTGAAAATATTCGAGCGGATTTTTGTAACTCAAGGAGCAGAATATCAAGCTGTTTATCGAGGAATTAAACAGATTAAGTCGGTTTCTGTGCCTCTAATAGTACCAATTCCTATAGGAGTTAATGCGGTAGAATCTTATTTACAAGAAAGAGATTGGCAGCAAAAAACTCAATCCAATATTTTAATTATGGGTTTGTGTGGTAGTTTATCTCCTCAATATCAGGTAGGAGATATTGTTCTTTATCAAGATGGCGTTTTTTCTCTCTCTTCATCGCTACAACATCAAAAAAATAATCACGAAGTTGCAATAGACTCCACCACGGATAAACGAGGTATCTTCGATCCACAACTTACAGATTATATCTATAATCGCTTACAAGATAAAATTACTCTAGTAACAGGGTTAACCAGCGATCGTCTAATTTGGTCAACACGAGAAAAACTAGCTTTGGGAAAACAATATCAAGCTAGTGTAGTTGATATGGAAGGTTTTGTGCTACTCAAGTCTCTCCAAAAACATAATCACAGGATAGCTATGTTGCGAGTAGTTAGTGACAATACTAACTACAATATTCCTAATCTTAGTAGAGCGATCGATTCTACTGGTAAATTACAGAATATACCGATGGCGATCGCTATGATGAGACAACCTGTTGCTGCTATGAGGTTCGTTAAAGATGCCCTCAAAGGACTAGCCATATTACAACAAATTACTACAGAGTTATTTAGCCAAGATGCCATGATTTAATAATCTAGTGGCAGTCTGGACTATAATTCTAGGCAAAAAACCAATCTTGGGTGGATGTCTAGCCAAAAATCTTTGAGCATTTTCGGGGTCTGCATCTTCAATACCTGTGATCAGATAGAAGTGCATTCCTGCATCAGAGGGATCGTTAACTTTACCCTGAGCATTTTTCATTAGGCTACGAGCCTCTTTTAAAATCGAATTGTTAGTATCATCTAACCAACTCCATTTTGAACTATAAAAGCCCTCCTCTCCTTCATTATCTGCACCATTTTGGTCTTTAATGCGTATAAGTTTGACTTCAGGGAAGTCTTTTTTGATATCTGCCCAAGTTCTGACTTCCTTCACTCCAGTTTTACTGGCTACATCTCTAGTTTCGTTCCAAGTAGAATGGGAAATTAGAGTTATATTGCTGCGGTTTCGAGGACTAGTTTTCTCTAAACCTCTATAGATTGCTTCCATGGGACCACCTTCGATCGCCAGTACTTTTTTTCCTGAGTTAAGAATTTTTACTAGCTTATTCGTCGTCTTGTGAGTACTTTTTTGGTAGTCGTAAGTATCAATACCTAGTTTTTCGGCAAAGGCTGCACTTTCTCTCATTGCCTCAACTTGTGACGAGTCGTTAGGTTCTCCCAGATTGTTGTTATAAAAGAAACTAGATTGGTTTTGTAACCCCATTGAATTAATTAGAGTTGCAGCTATAGGTAAAGCAGCAATATCATCCTTGTCGTTATTGTTACCGTCAAAATGGGAAATTATTTGTTCAAACTGAAAAATACTGATTTTTTCTTTGGCGTTGGCAATTTGGTATGGATAATTGATTAAAGAAATTAAGAAAAGAAGAGGAAAAAGTCTCACTGTTCAAACCGTTAGACTACAAAAAAGGAAACTAAACTCTCTCTTAAAATCGAGGAAACTCGAATTAAGAATTTTGATACACTCTACCTTTCCATGCGCCCCCTTGTCCACGATAATGCTTAAAAGCAGAGTCCAAAGTCATGAGAGTATAGAGAAAAGCGATCGCGGGTAAAGAAACAGCCCATAACCAAGAAAGACGATATAGTTTAATAGTAGGTAAATAAGCCACACTCATTAGTAACCAAGTCAGTAAACTAGTTAGAGTAAGTAGCCAGTTACCAGTGCCAATACCCACAATTAGACTAGCAGGGGCAACAAGATAAACCAAGCTCATACCCAGGAATGTTCCCACCAATAGCCAAGGAGAATACTGTAGTTGCGTAAAAGCTGTTCTCGCTACCGTATCCCAGATTGAGCGCAGGGAATCATAAGGACGTAAACTGGTAGTTGAATCAGTTAAGCCCAGCCAGATTGATGCTGATTTACCTGATTTTACTGCTTTAGCTAAAGCACAGTCATCGATCAAAGCATCTTTGATAGTAGCAATTCCACCAATACTTTCTAAGGCTTGACGACTAAGTAAGATACAGCCTCCTGCTGCTGCTGCCATCTTCGATTTGGGATTATTTACCCAAGGAAAAGGATATAGTTTTTGAAAGAAAAAGACAAAAGCAGGAATTAGCAACTTTTCCCAAAAGTTAGTACAGCGCAGTAATACCATCAAAGAAACTAAATCGCATTTTTTTTGTTGTGCTTGAGCCACTAACTCAGATAAATTACTGACATTATGATGGATATCAGCATCAGTCAACCAGAAATAATCTGGTAATGCTTGTTCTTGAGCATAGTCTATACCTTGCTTCATCGCCCATAGTTTTCCTGTCCAACCATTAGGTAATGGTTTACCAGAAATAATCTGAAGTCTATTGGTTTGTGATAATTGTTGAGCAATTTGGTGTGCTATGGTAGCAGTGTCATCCGTACTTCTATCGTCAATTAATACTACAGAAAAAGTACCAGGATAATCCTGGGTTAAAAGCGATCGCAAGCTAAGAGGTAATACATCTGCTTCATTTCTAGCAGGTACGATAGCACAGACAGAAGGATAAGATTCTAATTCAGTTGTTTGCGGTTCAAGTTTTTGATCTGCTAGCCAAAACCGTCCCCAGAATAATAGTAAAAATAGCCAGATAATTAAAGATAAGATCGCGATCGCTAGTAAAAACATAGATTATTACTTAAATTGTTTAAATTGATCTTCTTAGGTAAAATCACTTAGATTTTTAATTTAGCTTGGTCGCTGGGAAGCCCCGCTCCTTATCCGTTAGGATAGGAGTCGGGATGAGAAGCGACACGATTAATTATCGGGCGAATTTTGCGATTGAACATATTTCTTCAATGTCTCCACTGTAACTCCTCCGCAGCTAGCAATAAAATAAGACTCGTTCCAAAATACGTGCCTACGCCCATAAACTTGAGGAAGATCCTGAATAAACTCTTTACGGATTTTCCTGCTTGTCGTAGTCTTCAAAGAATTAACAAACTTGCTTAAATCCATTTGCGGATAGTAACGAAAAAGCAAATGGATATGATCTGCCTCTCCGTTAAACTCCAGGCATTCACAGTTCCACTTCTGACAAAAATCTCTGCTCACTTCTTCCATTCTTTTCAGGATGGAAGAAGTGAGCATCTTTTTTCTATACTTGGTGGTTAACACCAAATGCGCTTTTAAGTCGGAAACTGACCTAGCTGTGCGGATAAATCGCTTGCTTATGACGAGTACACCATGATATATTTCTAGTTATGAGAATAGCACACCAATATAGGTTAAAACCAAATAAAGAACAAAAGGCGCAGTTGAATCGCTGGCTCGATATGCTCCGACACCAATACAACTATCTTCTGGCAGAAAGATTTGATTGGTGGTCGAGCAACCGATGTCCAGCTAATGCTTGCCCTTTGGTGTGTCAGTTGCCCGATTTAAGGGAGCAGCCTGATTACTATTCTCAAAAACGCTCTCTAGTTCCGCTCAAAAAGGAACGTCCTTGGTACGGAGAAATACATTCTCAAGTACTTCAAGATATGGTTAAGCGAGTCAAGATTACTTTTGAGCGTTACCTGGGACGTAATACTGATGGGAAAAGAAGTGGCAAACCTCGATATAAAGCAAAGCATAGATATAAAACCTTTACTTATACCCAAGCAAAGCTTGACTGGTTGGTATCGGCTAATAAAATTAAGCTTCCTAAAATTGGTGATGTTCGATTTATCTTACACCGTCCTTTGCCATCAGGATTTAACCTAAAAACTGTTTCTATCACCAAGAAAGCAGATGGATTCTATATTACTTTTTCTTTGGAAGACAAATCTGTACCAGAGATTATTTCTGATGTAGTTCCGCGTGATGAAAATAGTACAGCTATCGATCTAGGTTGCGAATACTTTGCAACTTTGGCTAATGGAACAACTATAGAGCCTCCTAAATATTTTCGACGTTCTCAAGACAAACTTGCCAAACTACAACAAAAAGCTAGTGCCAGAAAAAAAGGTAGTCGAGCCAGAAAACTGTTGTATAAGAAAGTAGCCAAACTTCATCAAAAGATAGCCAGGCAAAGAAAACAATTTCATTTTGAGCTATCAAAACAACTACTAACAAAATACGATGCTGTTTTCGTAGAAGACTTAACCGTCAAAAACATGGTACGTCGGAACAAGCCAAAACAAGACGAAGAAGGAAAATATCTACCAAATAATCAAAGTGCCAAATCGGGCTTAAATAAAAGCATATTGGATTGTGGCTGGAGTCAATTTCTTGATATTCTTTCACTCAAGGCTGAAAGGGCTGGTTTGAAAGTCATCAAGATTAATCCCAGGGGTACAAGTCAAGTATGCGTAAATTGTCTTAACAGAGTAGATAAGCAACTTTCAGCTCGCTGGCACTGTTGTTACCATTGCGGTGTAATAATGCCACGCGATTGGAACTCGGCTTTACTGCTTAAAAAACTGGGGCTGGACGAAACCCTCAGTCTAAAACGCTCAACCTCACGGAAGAGAAGCCAGCACCTTACCTGTTAAGGTAGGTGTCTGGAGTCGTCACGTAAGAGATATCATGAACTATTGTTCAGAATCCAAGTATGAAAATAAGTTCATTCTGAACTCCTGAATTCTATTTTCAAGACAGATCTTATTTTCATATAGTCATTTTCTCTAAAAATAATTGCTTTAAAAAAAATATTTATTTAGTTAAATATACGTAAAAAAATATCTATTTTGTATCGTTAATATGACTTTCCC
>JBFRWE010000330.1:0-3712 GCA_051439345.1 Xenococcaceae cyanobacterium | reverse complement strand
TGGATATCCTTGGGGTTGGGTAGGAATGAAAAATACGCCACCATCATTATTCTTAGCCCAGTTAGATACGTATTCCCAACAGTCAGGGTGGTGCTTGGTGAGAATTCTGTTCTTGCCACTGCCTGATGTTTCCCAGATAGGGAAATGTCCATCTGCTGTGTAATTTCCTACGACAAATTGATTGTGTCCTAACTTGAGCCAGATTTCACTACTATCATTAACTGGTCGGGTTAGCTCTAAAACTCGCCTAAATCCTGCTATTCCTTTCTTTCTATTAACCATTGTGCAGAAGCCTCTGTATAAATTTTCTGGGCTTCTACGGTTTCTTCTGCTGATGAAAATTGCTATTCTTAAGGTAATTATTTTACAAAAACCTTGGTTGAGGTTTTTTGTGAGTCAAGGAAGTTGGTAGCTTCCGTTGTCAGATAGGTTGAACATCAATTTTTTTTGAGAAGCCGTAGAAAGCTTTTCCTTTCTGCTGAAGACCGCAGAAAACTAAAACCTTTTTTTTTGAGAAAATTGATTATTATTCTAGATATTCAGGATTAACAATTTATATCTCCTAATTAATTTTCTTTTGCTTTCGGAGGTTCGATTTTCTAGAGCTAATAGCCTTGGTTGTTTGCTCTTATCCTTTGAATATGTCATTATTGGAAAATGTATTAGAATGAGAACTAAGATTTGAGAAAACATTATCTCGACTCTCTGTTGCATCAATGCTAATTTTTGCACCAAATGCAAAGTTTGTAAAGAATGGCTAAAGAATATATAAAAATTTTTAATATTCTTCTTGAAAAGCGAGAATATCGTTACTCACTCAAGGAACTTTCTGACCTATCAGGATTGGGAGTAAGCCAACTGAGTCGTTTTCTCAATGAAAAAACTGATTTGCCTGTTAGCAAGTTTTTTCATCTCGTCAACTCGATGCCTCTTCAATTTCAGAAGGATTACTGGTCTGAGCTAAATGTTCAGGAAATCCAATCGAAAAAGAAAAATTGGAGAGTCTTAATTTCTAACGCTTCATCTAGAGATATAGAAGAAATTTTACGTGCTGTATCAGATAGATATAGCGAACTAAAAAATGACACTGAAGAACTGTCTGATGAGATGATAGCCATGTCAGCCTGATCCGATGGTAGTGATGAACCCCTCAAGGGCGGTAATAGTCAAAACTAAGTCTAATTCATAGCTAGTTAAAAACGTGAAAACAGACAGTATTTTCTATCGCCTATTTCAAGAATTTCCTAGCATCTTCTTTGAACTAATTGGTCATGGTTCATCCGAGGCGATAGAGTACGAATTTACGTCCGTGGAAGTTAAGCAGCTTGCTTTTCGCATGGATGGATTATTCTTGCCTAAGACTAAAGACATCTCTCAACCCTTTTATATAGTCGAAGTTCAATTTCAGCCAGACGATAATCTATACTACCGTTTATTTAGCGAATTATTTCTCTACTTGAAGCAATATCAACCGTCAATACCTTGGATGGTGGTAGTAATCTATCCCAAGCGCAGTGTAGAAAGAGAACAAGAATTGCATTTTGGCTATCTTCTCGCTTCGCCTCAAGTACAACGTATTTATTTAGATGAATTAGTCGAGTCAGCAAATACTTCTTTGGGAGTAGGAGTTGTTAAGCTAGTTATTGAAACAGAAGAGAAAATAGCAGAAAAAGCCAAAGTTTTAATTGAGAGAGCCAAAATTGAGCTAGAAGACGAGGTAGTCAAGGGAAACCTCATCGAGCTAATTGAAACAATCATCATTTACAAATTACCAAAAAAAAGTCGGGAGGAAATAGAGGCTATGTTGGGACTAAGTGAGTTAAAGCAGACAAAAGTTTACCAGGAAGCTCAATTAGAAGCCAAATTAGAGGCAGTACCAGAATTACTCAAAGAAGGTTTGGAGATAGAACAAATTGCCAGAGCCTTGAAGTTACCTCTAAAAGTCGTTCAACAGGCTGTACAAAAACAAAAGTCTGACAACTAGGGGTGAATTAACTATTGAATTGGGAAAAAAACAAGAAAATAATCTCGATGATAATTGGGATTTATCACTTTTCTAGATTTTTGCTCACCTAATTTATCTTTGGGTAGTGCGAAGTCGCGATCTTTTCTTTCGTTCACGCTATAGATTTTGGGTTTTTCCGAATAGATAGCGAAAGAAAAGATTACACTACGTCGCACCTTCGCACTTCGTTACTTAAGAAACAGTTGGATAAACTTGTACTCTCAAAGAGTTGAGTAGCAATCGGATAGAAAACTACACCTTTTGCTGAAATACAATCACTCTAAAACTTTCATAACCCTTTTTTTGATACACTACAGTGATTTTAAATAGTATTTCTATTCTTCAGATGGCTCAATCTCATCAAAATCTGAAATGCAATCATCAGAGCGAACCGTACCGATCTTGTCGCTAGTATTAGAAGAATTGTTAGGTTTAGTATTTTCTGGTTCGATATTTTCTAAACCCAAACCTATTGGCGCACACCAACGGAGTATTGGCTCGTCATCTCTTGAAAAATCAGGCTCTCTTAGGCTTGGTTGTGGATCGTCCAGATTATTTAAAGGATTGTCTCTTGAAGTCAAACCAGGCAGTGCGTGTATATGTTTAGCATTTATGATTTGAGAGCTAATAGGAATAACAAATAGCAAAGAAGAAATAGTAGCGATCCAATTGTCAAACATTGTTAATTTATGTTGTAATTCCCAGGAAAAGCTTAGATGTAGGGGGTCGAGTAGCAAGATATACTGCTGACTAACGTTACAAGATAGAAATTATATCTTGAATCGCTACAGACTATCTCCATAATCGATTTGCATAAAGTGTAATTCTTTTTATTCAATATATCAATCGTAGTGTTTATTATGTGTAGCCTAATTTAAACCAGTCATAACGCAGAGGTAGGCGACCGCATCCATAATTTTAGTTGAGAAGATTGATTAGATGCAGTCTCGTTTCTGCGTGAGAGCAAAAATCTCTTCGTCTCCTATTATTTCTCTCACCCTGTCATAGTATGATTTTTCAAGAAGCATAAAAATTTAAGCAATGAAAATAGACCGTCACGGTCGCGCCAAGATTCTCACCCAAGACGAAATTCAACTGCTATTCAACTCAGGCTTTACCCTATATGACGCAGTAAAGGAAAAGGATGCTCGTCAAGAGATTGAGGCAGATTTAGGTAAGCATTAGCAATTGCAGTTTTTGACTAGTACTCGACCAAATTAATTTTGAGTTGAGGACGAGAAAAAAAAGCTACTTAGAAAGCTACTTAGAAGTAAGTAAGTAACCTTTTAGTAGTATTTATTATTAATAATTAATCTTGGTCAAGCCAATCTTGATAACCAGAAGCATTAAGTTGTGACTGGACAGATTGAAGAAGTTCAGAATTGTTATGAGGATGAGATTTTACCTGATAGATATCATTAAGGACTTGAGAGTATTCTTTATCCGTGAGAGAGGCAATTACTAGAGCTAGATTGCGATCGCTGAGTGAAGGTTCGAGGATATTCAAGAGAGGGAAATAAACATCGGATTGAATACCATGAGGAAAGGCGCGTTGAATAAGCTCTCGTGTAGTTTTAAGATAAGGTGTGATGGTTGTGATTTGCATAAGTCTTTTCCAGAGGAAGTTTATTGACCCATTAGAGGGGCTACAAAAAACCTTCTCGCGCTCTGCCCAGCCTTTGCCGCCGTGCGGGGTTGAAATCCTGA
>JBFRWE010000329.1:0-5691 GCA_051439345.1 Xenococcaceae cyanobacterium | reverse complement strand
CGACATAAGCAAACTGTTGAACCCGAAGGGCCGTTCGCCCGTACTTATTAGTTATTAGTACCCAAAAAATTTAAAAAATAGCCAATCAAATATAAAGAACCACATAAAACAACCAAATATTCTGAATCTTGCTTATTTTTCACTGTTTCTAAAGCAATAAACAAATCATTATAAGTTTCACACTGACTAAGTTGAGGACACACTTGCTGTGCCAAGCTAGCTAATTCTTGAGGATCGGCAGTACTATGCTCGGGAACAGGCACTAAATGTAATTAATCTTGAGGTCTTAATAGGGAAGTAAAAATATCTTTATGATCTTTGGTAGATAACATTCCCATTACCCAGATTACTGATTTTGCTTGAGTATCTACATAATTACGTAAAGCATTAGCAGCAGCAGGATTATGCGCTCCATCTACTAGTAAAGGAAAATTTTTCCACTCCATCCATTGTAGTCTTCCCAGCCAGCGAGTCTTTTTCATTCCTGCTTGAATGGCTGCGGTAGAAATCTGCCATCCTTTTTGCTGTAGAATTTGGATTGCAGTAATGGCTAAAGCAGAATTGCTTAGTTGTACTTCTCCTAGTAAAGGAAGAGGATATTCAATTCCCTGATATTGAGCATAACCAGAGTTGTGATGGGATAATTCGGCAGGTTCAACCCAAGTAGCAGGACAATTTAGTTCTTTAATTTTTTGCACAAATACTTCTGTTGCTTCTGGGGGAAGTTTCCCAATTACAACAGGACAATTTTTTTTGAGAATACCAGCTTTTTCTCTAGCAATATCTGCTACTGTAGGCCCAAGACGTTGCCAATGTTCTTTGCTAATAGAAGTGATAATACTTACTAGAGGGCGATCGCAGACATTCGTAGCATCCAATCTTCCTCCTAAACCCACTTCGATTATGGCTATGTCTACTTGGGACTGGGCGAAGTATAACCAAGCAGCAGCCGTAATCACTTCAAACTGGGTAGGACTTTCTCGATCTGGCTCGATCGCCTTTTGGATTTGTTGTAATATTTCTGCTAAGGTGTCTGGTTCTATTGGTTTTTCGTTAAGACAAATTCTTTCTGTCCAGTCTACTAGATGGGGAGATGTATAACGTCCAACTTTGTAACCAGCTTCCGTTAATACGGAAGAAAGATAGGCACACACTGAACCTTTACCATTTGTTCCTCCCACATGAATAATCGGAACTTGGTGATGAGGATTATTTAAATCAGCTAATAGTTTTTCTATTCTTTTTAAGCCTAAGTGGACTCCAAAGCGTTGAAATGGTTGTAGTAATAAGTTTAGATTGGGTTTGGTTGTCATAATGGGCAACTAGTAAGATAATATAGTCCGCAGATACACGCAGATACACGCAGATATTTAGGGAGATAGTCGAGCGAGGAATGAGTGATAAGTATTTACCTTCTGGTTGTATTTTGCGTCGTGCTACGGTTAAGGATATTTGGACAATTCGGAAATTAGTTTTTTCTGCTAAACTCGATTTTACTCAATTGCGTTGGCAACAGTTTTGGTTAATCGAGAAAGAAGGAGTGGCGATCGCTTGTGGACAGTTACGTAATTTTGTTGATACCCAAGAATTAGGTAGTTTAGTTGTTGTACCTCCTTGGCGTGGAAAAGGCATAGGTAGTTATCTTACGCTTTACTTAATTAAACAAGCTAATAAGCCTTTATATCTTGAATGTTTAGGGGCAAGATTGCCTTATTTTTACTCTCGTTGTGGATTTGAAGAAGTAACTTGGCAAGAATTACCGCGATCGCTTAAGTTTAAGTTTGGTATTTCTCAAATAGCTAAAACCATTCTGCGTCTACCCATAACTTTTATGTATTACCCATAGTCGATCGCCATTCTCAGACTAATCAAGTACATAACAATCAACCATTAACAATATCCATTATGCAAAAAAAAGACCTGGGATTAGACCAACAGCTTTATGAATATCTCCTGTCTGTCTCTGTACAAGAAGCAGAGGTTTTACAAAAACTGCGAGAAGAAACAGCTAATCATCCTGGAGCGATAATGCAGATTGCCCCCGAACAAGGACAGTTTATGGCATTATTAGTCCAGTTATTAGGCGCGAAAAAAACTTTAGAGATAGGGGTATTTACTGGTTATAGTTCCCTCGTTACTGCTTTAGCCTTGCCAGCAGAAGGAAAAATAATTGCTTGTGATATCGATGAAGAATCAACCGCGATCGCTCGTCGTTATTGGCAACAAGCAGGAGTAGCTGAGAAAGTCGATCTTCGTATTGCTCCAGCCTTGGAAACCCTGGATAAACTCATAGAAGAAGGACAAACAAATACTTTCGATTTTGCTTTTATTGATGCAGATAAAAGAAACTATGAGAACTATTATGAAAAAGCCCTACAATTAATCCGTCCAGGAGGTTTAATTGCGGTGGATAATGTTTTATGGTTTGGCAGAGTTGTCGATCCTCAAGATGAGGATAAAAGAACAGTAGCGATAAGAGATTTTAATCAAAAGTTAGCCCAAGATGAGCGAGTAAAAATTAGTTTAGTACCCATTGCCGATGGCTTAACTTTAGCATTGAAATTATAAGTTAGTAGTTAGTTACTGATTTGCAGATCTACTCCTGTAGATATTTTCTAATATTAAGAACAATTAGGTTAGATAGTGAGTTTATCAAGACGCAATTTTTTGAGTTTAACTGGGGT
This sequence comes from Xenococcaceae cyanobacterium, assembly GCA_051439345.1. Taxonomy (GTDB): domain Bacteria; phylum Cyanobacteriota; class Cyanobacteriia; order Cyanobacteriales; family Xenococcaceae; genus JASJDJ01. Next base: position 3,007 of record JBFRWE010000329.1, on the reverse strand, counting down.
GGGGGCAGCTAGTTTTGTGTTAGCATCACCCTTAAAAAATTTATATGCTAATTTGGCTAAGGGTCAATCAACAGTAAGCAAAAAATTCGGTTCTCTAGTTCGAGACCCCCAAGGAGTAATAGATTTACCTAAAGGATTCAAGTATAGTATTCTCTCTTTTGTGGGTACAGAGATGAATGATGGTAATCTTGTTCCCGATAATCATGATGGAATGGCAGCTTTTCCTGGTGCAAATGGTAGTACTATTTTGGTGAGAAATCACGAGCTTAGTCCTGTCCAAACTGCTCAAACCCTAAATACTGATATTCCTAAATACGATGCTCTTGCTCCTGGGGGTACAACAACTGTTATTGTAGACAGCGATCGAAAACTGCAAAAACACTTCATCTCTTTAGCAGGAACTAACCGTAACTGTGGTGGTGGTTCTACTCCTTGGAATTCTTGGATTAGTTGCGAAGAAGATGTAGCTACTCCTTATGCACCACCAGGTTATACTCTAGCGGATGTTTTGCCTTCTTGGGGGAAGGTAGAAGCTAAACACGGTTACAACTTTGAAGTATCTTCTACAGGAGGCGTAGCTCAACCAGTTCCTCTGGTAGCTATGGGTAGATTTAGACATGAAGCGATCGCTGTTGACCCAAAAACGGGTTATATTTATCAAACTGAAGACCAATTAGATAGTTGTCTATATCGTTTTCGTCCTCACTCTAGCCAGAATCTACAAGCAGGAGGAATTTTGGAGGCTTTAGTAATCAAAGATTTTCCTCAGATTGATACTAGTACTGATTTCCCTATTGGTAAACCTTACGCCGTAGAATGGGTGCAAATAGAAGATGTAGACCCCGAACATGATACTCTACGCTACGAAGCACAATCTAAAGGAGCAGCTTTATTTAAAAGAGGAGAAGGAATTTGCTATGGCAACGGAGAAATGTACTGGACTTGTACCAATGGAGGTAAGGCAGGAGTAGGTCAAATTTTCCGTTATGATTTGGCAAAAGAACAAGTAGAACTTTTCATCGAGTCTCCTAGTTCAGAAGTATTAGACTATCCAGATAATCTAATTTTAGCTCCCTTTGGAGATTTAATTGTGTGTGAAGACGGTGCTGGAGAACAATTTTTAGTAGGAATAACTCCTGAGGGACAATATTATCGTCTGGCAAAAAATGCCTTCAACAATAGCGAGTTTGCGGGAATTTGTTTTGCACCCGATGGTAAAACCATGTTTGTCAATATCTATAAACCAGGTATGACTTTGGCTATTTGGGGATATTAGGGCTTTTGTTGGTTTGTAGGGGCAAGGCACTGCCTTGCCCCTACATTAGTTATTGTTTACCTCTTAACAAAGTTGGCTGGGTCTTGATCTCGCCGATGGTTAAAAGGAATAGGAGTACCCTGACTATCTCCTACTAGGGCTGCGGTTTTTTCTAAAGACTCCCTCAAACGTTTGGCTGCGTAGATTGACATATCTCGCGGTACATTAATGCGATCGCGCAAATATCGTAATGCAGAATCAGAACCTGGTGGTGGCATACAGACTTCTCCTGTCATCATATTGGTTAAAGCACAACGCAGAGCTTCATCAAACAATTTGTTATCGGCAGGGTTGACTCGAATAATATTGGCGTGGTGTTTAATCACTCTTTTAAGAGCTTCAGCACGAGAATTTTCGGGTTCAGGATAAGTCACGTCGGGTAGTCCCATCCAAGGTCCATTATCTACCCTTGCCTTATTAATTAACATTTGGGGTTCACCATTTTCCCAACATCCTCCCATTTGAGGAGGTAAATCATGGGCGTGGGTATGGAAATCGCTTTGAGTACCACGATAGGTGGGTCTACTTTCCATCGCTGCAAACCAAGCTTGTAACCGAGGATTTTCTTCTCTGAGGGAATAGCCCTTGTAGTAGTAAAGACTGGCATTCATTCTTTCTACATAGGGCGTAAAGATCACATCTGCGGTGCTAAATTCTGACAAAAAATAGTCTCCTGGAGTGCTGCCTAAAGCATCTTCTACCATAGCCACCACTTTAGTAAATTGCTCTCGATTGTACTGTTCTTCCTTTGGCGATCGCGCTCGATAACAAAGCCAGTTACACCAGGCTCTAAATAACAGTCGTTCCAAACGCCTTAAGGGTATAACTTCTGGGTCTTGCATGCTCCAACCCAAGCAACCAAAAACCTGCTCCAAGGCGAGCAAAATATCATCACTTTCTGTGATAATGCGATTGTCTAGCTCCAGGGCTGGTAACATACCTGATGGTACTTTGCGCTTGTACCAACTCTCTTTTTTCCCGTAGCAGAACATGGTAACTTTTTTGATACGGTAGGGAATTTGTTTTTCCTCTAGCCATAGCCAAACTTTCTGGCAGTAGGGACACCAGGCATGGTTGTCGCGATATAAAGTTACTCGAACATCGGATTCAGTCATACCAAATAGGCGTAACTGAGCTTGAGCATTGGTAGCTCCGTTAACCGTATCTAATTGAAAATCTGTAAGGGTTTCTAATTCTTGCCAGCTTAGAGGAGCAATAGTCATAGGTACTTTAACTAATTACCAAATCTAAAGCGATTTTAGCAAGAAACGGCGGTTAAGAGACTGAATTGGTCGAGCATTCCAGGGAAAAATCTGGGCAAATTGTTCTACTTGCTGTTTGGAGATTTCGATGGGTTGTTCAAATATTACCCAATAGACTAATTCTGAGCAGGGAGGAGTGGTCAAAGAGCCAAAATATCGATAGGTGGTTCTTTGAGCAGGCAAGAGTTGAGCAATATTGACCTTAACGTTGTCTATGGTTTGTTCTTCTCCAGCTTCGGTAGGGATTACGTCCCAAATAGATTGCAAAGTCTCGTTTTCTTTGCCTTCCTCTAGTAAAACCCCTAATACTAAATCCCTTTATAAAAACCCAGTTATAATCTAAAAAAACAATCAAATAAGTTCAATGCCGAGGAAAGCTCATTTAGTAAAGCACTATAGCTCAGAAGAACTCAAAAAAAAATATCTAAAA
>JBFRWE010000328.1:0-24641 GCA_051439345.1 Xenococcaceae cyanobacterium | reverse complement strand
AAGAAACTATAAAGATTTAATTGGTGGGATTTTCGATGCTATGTTGACCGTCACTCAACAAGATATTCGGAACTGGTTTACTCATTGTTGCTACTGTACCTCATGAGTCCGAGAAACGCTATAAATTTTACTGAGAATACCAGCATCTTGTTCGACTACTACTTTAACTAAATTAAGAAACTGATTTTTTAATAATTTAGCCAATGGATTTTTGGCTTCTCCGTATAACAATACATAAGTTCTAGTTTGATTTGATGTTTCTGGTACAAAAAAATGACACTGAACAAATTTACCAAGAAAGCTTTTAGCATACAGAATAACCAAAGAAGGGAAATGATTTTCTAAGTGAGCTTTAATGACATCAGGTATCAAAAGTTGATTTGGTTGTTTTAGTTTATCCCAAAAGCTTTTCTGTGCAGTTGGCATATTATAAAAAGCCTCAGAATGGTAGCCATTATCAATAAATTTCTCAAACCTGACTTCGGTAATTTCAAATAAATCTCGATGCGTACCATTTTGATGGTTGTAATCGTGCATAATTAATAGCATCGATCGCAAATCTGTCTGAACGCTAGTATCTGCTGTATACCCGATAAAATCATAATCATGGGCAATTTTTTCTAAAATATCTGGAATGGGGATTTTAGGTTCACAGCCACCATAAGTCCAGATAAAATCATCTTTAACAATTAAATCTAAAGGCTCTAGCTGAGGTAAAGTTTTTTTATTAGTCCCTGGTAAGACAGTACAGCCATTAGCATCAAATTCTAGTGCATGAAACGGACAAACAACATTACTTGTACCATCTGCTTGAACTTCACACCATCCTTCTGATAGCATTGCTCCCATATGAGGACAAATATTGGGTAAGGCGTTAACTTGTCCCGTTTTATCTTTCCACATTACATAATCCTTTCCGTACAGAGAAATTTTCTGGGGTTTATTTGTATCTAGCATCGATTTATGCGCCAATAGCCAAGGCGCACCTTTTAACATAGACATAATTAATTTCCACAAAAATTTTTACGACAAGATGGGTTACGACAAGTAAAATAGAAAATGTCGCAAGTTAAAGATTACTGTCCTCAAAGCTATATCTGAACTAGTAATTTAGATAAAAGCTTGTGATTTATTGTCCATAATATACGACACATTATTCATATTTATCAATGAAATCTGATCGCAATCCTTTACGTCGTCAACCACAACAAAAACGTAGTCAAGAAAGAGTTGAAAAAATCTTAGATGCAGCAGCAGCAGTGTTTGATGAGATTGGGTTTGAAGCAGCTACTACTCATGCGATCGCTGCTCGTGCGGATACCGCAATAGGTTCACTTTATCAATTTTTCCCTGATAAATTAGCGATTTTTAACGCTTTAGAATTACGTCACGTCGATCGCGTTTATGTTATTTGGGATAGGCTACTGCGTCCTGAAATTATACAGTTACCATTTCCCGATTTTATCCACACTATTACTACTCAATTCAAACAACTATTTGAACAACCCACTTCTAGGATTGTTTTCGCCCAGTTTTTTACTTCACCTACTATGTTTAAAAATATTGATGATAGCTTTACTCAAGAAGCTATTCAATTTATGGCAAAGCTACTAAAAGCCCGTAATCCCACATTAACAGACAAAAGATGCCACATCTTAGCTGAAGTCTGTGTTCATGGTATTAATACTTTAATTTTATTAGCTATACGCAGCAGTAAATCTCACCAACAGGAAATTTTTATAGAAATAGAAGCCTTGATGAAAGCTTATTTAGAATCGGATATCGGCGATCGAGCGATCGATAATCACTCTACTGATTTACTACCAAAACTTGCTGAGGTTTACCAACTAAATCACCGCCAATGCCTAATCTTAAAATACGCGATCGATAATGGCGAATTAACCATTGATAACTGTGAAATTATTTTATCTGGAGTATCTCGACGTACTCTACAAAGAGATATTAGCAAAATGGTTAAACAAAACTTACTCTTACCCAAAGGCAATACCAATAGCCGTCGTTATGAGCTAAATTTTCAGACGATAAACTTGTGACAACTGGCGACATTCCCCCAATTCCCTATTCCTCTCAAGTGTATGTTTTTAATAAAACGGAAAAATGGGTTTTTTCCCCTCTGCTTCCTCTGCCCATCTCAACCCTTAAATCTTAAAATCATACCCTTGTAAGCTACTCCCTAAACAAAAAAGAGGTCGTTACCGACCCCCAAACAAGCAAACTTACCAACTTTATCTATTATTTTACATTAACCCTGTATTGGTACCTTGTTTACCAGTAGCCAACTCTACTTTCATGATTTTTCCACCCATTTTCATGATTCTTTGTTGTTCCCTAAACCAATTGTCATAAGGAACGAGTTTAGTGAAGTAGGTGTTCTGTAATTCTCTTTGAGTACGGATTCTAGTCTGACTAGGTACACAAGCGGTAATTTTGAACATTCTCATGATTTGATTCCTCCTAACCTAAGTTATCAAAAAATTCTTGGTTAAATACAGAGCTATTCAGATTTTTAGCTCTCGGCAATGTTTTATTTTAAAAGCTACTTTTTTCTACCTTTCTTGAAGCGTCAGGTAATCGCTAATATAACAAAGGTCAGGAGTCAGGAGTCAATACTAGATCGTCAAAACTAATCTTTTACTTCGCGCTCGTAAGACTAAGCCTTAAAGGAACTAGCACTCACTCTAGACTTCCTGCACCTATACATTTGCTATTTGCTACAAGCCTGATTCAGCCTAAAGCTAGCTCAAGCCAGAACAAATATAGTCGAAGTAAACACCCATTTCTTTACCAGCATCAGCACCAGTTAGACTAGCAGTGACTTCTTTCATAGCTTGAATAGCTTGAACGGTGGAAGAAACAGGAACACCTAAAGAATTATAGGTTTCTTTCAAACCATTAAGTACGCGCTCGTCTAAGATAGAAGGATCGCCAGCTAGCATAGCATAAGTAGCATAGCGAAGATAGTAGTCGAGGTCGCGGATACAAGCAGCGTAACGACGAGTGGTATACATATTACCACCAGGACGAGTAACATCAGAGTATAGCAAGGATTTAGCTACAGCTTCCTTAACAATACTGGCTGCATTAGCACTGATCACGCTAGCTGCACGAACTCTTAATTCACCAGTTTGAAAATAGTTTTTGAGCTTGTCCATAGCAGCACCATCTAGGTACTTGCCTTGAACATCAGCAGAATTTATAACAGAGGTAATTGCGTCTTGCATAGTTTCGTTTCCTTATCTTACCTAGTCTTAAATGCCTTGATACCGACAATTTAGTCTAGTCTTTTTTTTTAGATAGCCTTTTTTGCCAACAGAGAAGTTAAACTACCCTACTGCATTGCTCCGATAACATAATCGAAGTAAGAAGCAGCTTCTGATGTATCTTCAGCAGACATCATAGCAGTAGCAACATCTTTCATTTCTTTAACACTTTGAGCAACTGCGCCAATGTCAGTTCCCAAAGATTTGTACATTTCCCGTACTCCTACTAGACCAATTTCTTCGATAGGAGTTACATCTCCAGCAACAACACCATAAGTGATTAGGCGGAGATAGTAGTCCATATCGCGCAAGCAAGTAGCAGTCATTTCTTCGCCGTAGGCATTACCACCTGGGGAAACAACGTCAGGACGTTTCTGGAATAAAGCGTCACCTGCTTGTTTAACAATGCGCTCACGAGACTCTGTCAATGTTTGAGCGATGCGCAAACGGCTTTCGCCAGAAGTAACAAAAGCTTTGATTCTCTGCAATTCGCCAGGACTCAAATAACGAGCTTCGGCATCAGCATTCACGATCGATTTCGTGACGATACTCATGGATGGATTCCTCCCAATAAAAATGAAACCAGATTTGCGTGAGTTACCTTTTCTTGATTTTTAATCTTATTATTCAAGTAAGGTTTCCAGCTACTCTCGTCTTACAGTGTAATCTTTTCTTGCTATTGCAATCAAGGCTTAAATTGAAGACATTATGAGCTAGATTTTGCGAATAATCTCTAGCTTGAGACTAGATAAAAATTCACTACAGATTTTGCTGGCAAACTCTATAGAGTAGATTACTATTTTTTGCCCCTTGATTTTCACCATTTAGCTAGAAATTAGTATTACAGCTAGTTGAACCAAGAGGTTAAATGTGGTTGCTGATTTAACAAACCTTTACATCTACATCAAATCAATACTTAGATTAAAACTGCGAGTTGTCGATTGTATTTTCATGTAAGTGTTGCTTAGTTGGGTAAAATTAACCCTTCTATCCAACACAGAAAGTTTTGGCTAATACAGCAACCTGACCCAATTATTTTGCGATATTAAGCTCGCTCACACTGTTTTTTCTTAATAGAATGTAACATTTTTCTGAGAAAAAACTGAATTTCTGGTAAAAAAAGTTAATTTATGTAACAGCATGAGCAAGCTAGCAGACAAGAGTACAGTCAAGAAGAAATTATTTTCTCTTGACTAGAAAACTCCAGCCTACTTACTCTTCAAGTATTTCCCTTTGATTGGCCGTTGTTGAATATTTAACTTAAATATTCAACTTAGCTGGCTCGAAGCTAGGAACTACAATCTCACTGTTTTGTTTAGTGAGTTGATTGTATAGCCTTTCAGTATTGGGGAAATTAGCAGCAGGTAAGGTGGGAAAACGACGATAAGGAACAGTATCTTCACCAAAAACTTGAAGATATTCCATACTATCTACCATTGCGCCAATAAAGCCCCGAATACCTTTAGTTGCCAGAATACTATTGTATTTTTGAATTTCTCGTTGATTTAGTGGTGCGCGTCCTAAGAAGTGCTTTGTACCTAACTCAATCACTTTAGTGTTGGGATAGGGAGTATAAAACTCTTTAATGTAAAGTTCTGAGCAACCCAATCCTTCGATAAACTCTTTAACGGTAATTTCTTCGTTACCTAACCTACTTTCTAAAGAAGTAAATTGAGTTTGCACTATGTAGGGATCGAGGTCTCTTTCAAAAATCTGACGATAAGCTGCTGCGATCGCATTTTTGAGAGCTACCTTATCCGTAGTATTGGTTAGTTTGAATATTTTGGTTTGCTGTCTTTGTACTGTTACACCCTGCTGTATTCTTTGAGTTAATTCTTCTCCTACACGGGGGGTACTAATTTGACCTAGTTCCACAAAACGTGGTGTATCTTTCTTCTCAACTTTAGCCCCGATACCTTCGCCCAGAGAGCCAGGACGAGTTTTACGCAACTGCAAGCCAGCAGGAGTTAAATAACGCTCGTAAGGAACGGTATCTTCACCAAACGCTTCCGAGTATTCTGGGCTGTCAAGGAGAGCATCTATTAGAGCATAGAAGCCTTTTTTAGCACAAATATCAAAGTATTTGTTGATCTCTTGACGACCATAAGTAGGACGACCCAAAAGACGACGATGAATATATTCTACCGCTTTAACCACGTACATAGATGACCAGTACATGTTACGGAAAACATCAGATTTAGCCAAAATCCGAATAAATTCCCGTAAAGTAATTTCACCGTTTTCTAATTTGGTTTCTGCTGCCGTTAAACGCTGACCTTCATAAACATCTCGTCCAAATACTTGGCGATAGCAAGCGCGTACTATTGCTTGAGTAGAAGTTTCCGAAAACTTAACTCCAGTCCCATTAGCAGTGCCAGGTAGCTCATTGTTTAAGCGGAATACTTTTGCTCCTAAAGAACCAGGAAATTCTCCCTTAGCAGAAGGATTGCTATTTTGGTTATTAATCGCAGGACCACGATGAATCAACAAACGCTTGGTATCTTTGTTGAAAGGAGATGGACTAGCATTGGGATTGCGAGTTTCTTTAGGGAAGATTGCGCCAAATTGAATCTCTAAGGGGTCATTGCCCGAACCATAGACGTGCTGATCTGGTAAAGGTCGATCATATTTAGCAAAAGTAGTGACAAATTGAGGAACTTTGCGGAAAGGCGCACTGTAGTTAAACAGTTCTTGTTGCATTCCCCAGTTACGGCACTCTTGGGCTTCTTGACCTAAACCACGAATATAAGGAACTGTTTCTTCGCCAAAGTAGTCTGAGTACTCTTGAGAGTCTACTAAAGCATCAACTAATGCTCCCAAACCACCATCAGAGACGATCGAGAAGTAGTTTTGCACTTCTTCGCGGGAAGAGGGACCTCGACCTAAAATATGGCGAAAAGCAAGTTCTAATGCCCGACTATTGATAAAAGGCTCAAAGAATTGCTTGCGATATAAAGGAGATTTGCACAGACGACGCACAAATTCTTTCATAGAGATGTCGCCATTTTTTACCTGAGATTCCAGATAAGAAATAGATTGGTTATAGGCGCGAGTGATATCTCTTTCAAAAATTTGCCGATAAGCTGCTTTAATGACGGATTGTTTTTCTAGGGTTGACAATCCAGGCTTCATCACGAATTTTTGTCTTCTTTCTGCTGCATTAAAGTAGCTTTGGGGTAGTTGTAAGCCCTGAGCATCAGTGGAAGGACGCTGACGTAGCTTGTCTGAAGGAGTAGCTGCTTTAAATTCTGAGATAACTACATTGAAGTACTCAACAACTATCTCTTGCCCTTCAGGATCTCTAGTGAAATAGTCGCTTGCTGCTGCACGCATTTCTTGTAACGCCACAACTGTAGCATCAGCAGAACAAGCATTTTCAATTACCTCTCTTAGTCCTCTGACATTAACTACCAGAATGTTGGGGTCTCCCGCCACGATCGAGTAAGTTACATAACGCAAGAACCAAGATAAGTCCCGCAGCGACTTCTGCATATTGCTGGGACCATATCTGGTTACATTGATGGGTCGAAAACCTGGAGGAATAGGTCCAGTACTGGTAAATAGCGATCGCAAACCACTAAATATACCAGCACTGTTCTTACCAGTTTTACTTTCTATATAAGTAACTGTACCTAAAGCAGCTTGTTGTGCCGAAGTTTGCACTCCTGCTAATGCCATTGCTGGTTCATCTTCTGGAGGCTTTTCTAGGTAAGATAGGGGAGAGCCACCTGTAAAAATGCGATTAGCTGCACGAGAAACAATTAAATCAGAATTATTGGTTAAGGTTTGAGCTATTTCTAGCCGTTTTGCCCCAGATTTATAATAAGCCGTTAATTCATTAAGTTCCCCTCTTTCGGGAAAGCGGTCTTGCTGTTCTGCTTGCAAAATAGTTGAGACCGCTACTGTTTGATAAAGTTGAGGACGGGCTAATGAACTGCCACCACTTGCCGTTACACTCATTGGATTTTAAGTATGCTTTTTAGTTATAGTTCAGCTTTTAGATTAAAACTTTTCGGTCTTTCTGAGGGGATTTATTAAGAAGTGTGTATTTTGAGCTCTAGTTTCTCGTCAAGAAAATATTCCTTAATAATTATCAAAGTTGCTTGGTAACAAATAAAATAACGTTTTTTTCCTCTTGAGGTGCGAGCAATATTCAGTAAAGATTTGTAACGTATTCTTTTTGCAATTGATTATCACTCAAGATCACTATCAATATTATTTGTGATACTTATCCTTGGCATTTTTAGTAGCAGTATTTTTGAGTAAAAATTTATAGATAAATCCCCGATCGACTATCAGGCGATATCTATCTGCTCTTGACTAGTGTCTATTAGTTTATGAAGTTCATCGAAGCAAGAATAGCATTTCAGACTGAATTTCCATAACTATGCCTACTAGAAGCAGAAAATGGATAATCAATCCAGATATTGACAGCATTTTCCAATTGCTTTGTCTAGACCGGAAAAAGCTGAAAGCAGCTAGAATTAGACTAGTAGTAGGAATTACGATAACTAGCCACAAAGTAAAGACTGGAGCGTAATATAAGGGCTTGGCAATTAGCTCTAAAAATGGGTGGCAAATAATATGAATCAGTATATTATCGTAAGCACCAGAAATACTTGGATATTTACAAGCGTTTGAGGCAATTTCTAAATAAAGTATGATGGCGATTAAAAGCTCAATTACTGCTAGCAAAAATGAAGCGAGCGCATATTTCCTTGCTATTTTCTGAGAATAAACCATTCCAATTTGTGCTATTTGTATAGCTCTTCTATAATGTTTGACAAAATTTTTCGATCTTACTCCTTAAATGTTATGTTTTTTTCAATCTTGACTAATTAAAGATTCCTGCAAGATTTTGTGTCGAAAAAATGTACTCGATCAATGGATAATTGATGCGGGCGTTCAAAAGTTTGAAGAAACCTAAAACGCAAGCCCTCAGATAATTGACAATTTTTGAATACAGTAATATTAAAAATTTTCTTGGTCTCTATAAGCTTCTTTAATTAGTTGTGGGTATAAAATCAAAAAATAAATCCACCAAACAAAAATAGGTATAGATACGATAATGGTAATCCAGAGAATTTTAGTGATTAGCCAACTTCCAGCAATAATTGAAACTCCTGTGAGTATAATTGACCAAGGTTGACACCACCAAGGTTTATAGTTCCAGATACTGAAGGATTTTTGCTCTAACTTAGTCACTAAAAGAAGTCCGTATTAATCTAGGATTGCTTACTAGCAAATAGTAACGTGAGTTGGGATATTTTTGCTTAGTTCAAGTAAATAAACTGTATCTTTTTAGTAAAGTTTCTATCATTTTAGGTAAAGTCTTTTTTAAATCTCTAGGAGTTTTATAGATTAATTGCTTATATCCTGAAAAATCGAAAGGCAATTCTCCAGTTAAATCAGGACGTTCCATCTGTAGAAGTAGAATATATCCTTTGTCTTTACTTTCCAAAGCGTAACCGATCTCTACGCAGACATTAGGACTAAGAAGCAGATGAGATTTATCTTTCTTTCCTGGAATACTAGCTATAGGCGTTCCCTCAGCAATAAACAGTAGACTCTGCCGAATTTTTCTAAATTGACTGTTGCTAAGGCGTAAAGGAGAGTCTTGAAGACGAGGAGCAATTTCTAAGGTTAGAGGCAAACGCGATCGCTGGCTAAGCTTGGCAATTGTTTCTGCTAAAACAGCTAAAGTTTCCTCGCTACTGTCAGGATATTCAGTTTGAGGACTATAGTATATTATTGGTTCTAGCCCTAAAAGAGCTTCTTGTTTACTAAAATAAATTTCTTGGGAAACTAAATCAATATTAGAGATAACATAGTTACCACTGCCTTCGATATAAAATTCAATGGTTTCTCCCTCTAGATAACGCGAAAACCAGTCAGAGCTTTCTATGATCAGGCGATCGTCTAAAAAATCTGCCCTTAAACCTGATTTAAGTAAACTGTTTCTGCTTAAACGCAGATGACAGGGTTTTTGAATTACATTCCTGATTGGTTCGTACTGTTCTAGATACCAAGCTTTGAGTGGGATAATTGCCATAATGCTTTACTGGAAGACACGGTATCCTCATATCGAAATATAAGCATACAGTAATTATGTATCTTAGCAGTAAGAGCTTACATCTTCACCACATTCATCAGCTAAATAAGAGATCGCCCGAAAGCGCAAAGCTACTACCTCGTTATAGAGAGGGTTTAGTTTGCATAAAGGAGGAATACTAAAAACTGTATGCCCAAATAGCTTGATTTTCCTTTCAAAGGGACATTGGGTAGGAATCAGTTTACAAAGGCGATGAGCGAAATTGCGATCGCCAATGCTGATATTATCTAACCACTCTCTAAGCGGATTTAACAACTGGGCTTTTTTTTGTAGCCATAGTTTTTGCTTATTTTTCTGGGTTTGTTGATTGTTGTTAAGCCAGGCAGCTACAATCAGTTTTTTTGCTGTATAATGTTCTACACTCATGATTAATTAATTTGATTTATGCTTGGGGTTGCTTTTATTGAGCTGCCCCTAGTGTTTTTACGTCTACCTTTACGGATTAATGCTTTATATTGGCTGACAGTAGAATAGAAAGTTCTAATCAATCAAACACTAATCCCTTAAAGATAAAAAGTTTGAAGCCCACTCATGATTTGCCAATTAAGGGATGAGAAACGCTCAATTGGCTCGCTTGACTATGATTTTGTCTGATATTTTAGAACAATGGCATTAGCAAGATCACTGAATATATGTGAATCTTCGCTGAAGTTTTTGTGTAGATTTAACATAGATGTTGACTAACTATTAATTACTCAACACACTGTTATAATCTTTAACTAAAATTACAAGTTAATTGTAAAAAGATAGAAAACCATAAAGTAGAATCTACTTTTATTAACTTGTTTTAAGCGAAAAAGTTTACCTATAACAATCCTTATCTAATAATTAACAGAATTGTTAAATTTAAGGGCAGATAGAAAGCTTACACTAATTGCTTAGTTGTGATTGGTGAAAAAGAAGATAATATTTCCTTCCTTGTACAGATTTAGAGTTACCGAGACATAGTATAACGCCATCTTAAATAAGAGGCACTCTTGTTTGGTATCAATCACTACTAAACAGCAAAATTAATGCTGATTTTTTATTTAAATTAGAAGAGTTTTAGGTAATAAATAGATAATTGAAGTTATGCTTTAGGTAATTATTACTAAAGTCTATTTCGGCAATTAATCATTTAATTTTTAAAATTTAACTTACTTGACAACCCTGAATAGATGCTTGATTTTGATGTAAGCATTCTTTCTTAGGCAGTGTAAAATAGAATGTAGAACTTTTACCTACTAAAGATTCTACCCAAATCTTTCCGCCATAGCGTTCGACAATTTTTTGACAAATAGTTAAACCGACACCTGTCCCTGGATACTTGTTTTGAGGGTGTAATCTCTGAAAAACTTGAAAAACTTGGTGACGATATTGCTTTTCGATACCAATTCCGTTGTCTTTAACAGATATTAACCATTGCTTTGGTTGAGATATAGTATCAATTTCAATTATGGGATTATCTTGACCACGAAATTTGATACCGTTCGTAATCAAATTTTGTAATAGCTGACTCATTTCTACAGGATTAGCTATCACTTTAGGTAACTTTTTGACTATAATTTCTGCCTTATTTTCAATAATACTTGCTTTAAGATCTACAACTATTTGTTTTAAAGTTTCTTCCAAATTAACACAGATCCAAGTTTGTTCACTATTCCCTGCACGATAATAAGCAAGTAAATCTTGAATTAAAGTTTGCATACGGTTAGCACCATCTGAAATATAGCTAATGTATTCATCTGCTTGATCGTCTAAAAGTTCTTTATATTCTTGTGCTAGTAATTGAGTAAACATACTCAAACTTCGCAGAGGTGTTTGCAAATCATGAGAAACAACATAAGCAAACTTTTCTAACTCTTGATTAGAATGGAGTAATTTTGTATTGATATGCTCCAACTGTTTTTTTGCCTGAAGCAATTCATCCGTACGTTCGGCTACTCTTTGTTCTAATTCTTCATTTAGGGTACTTAATAGTTGTTGGGATTGCTTTAATTTAGCTTCTGTTTGTTGACGAATATAAATCTCTTGACTTAATTGCCTATTTTGTACTTGCAAATGCGAGCGCATATGTTGTAGAGTCAGATGGGTCTTAATTCGTACAACCACTTCTTCTTTGTTGACAGGTTTGGTTACGTAATCTACTCCTCCCAATTCAAACCCTTTAATCTTATCTGCTATATCCGTTAAACCAGTCATGAAAAGTATGGGAATATCTTGAGTCTTCGGATTAGCTTTTAGCTTTTGACAAACTTCAAAACCACTCATTCCAGGCATAAGAATATCGAGCAAAATAATATTGGGTTCAATATATTCAGCTTGATTTAATGCCGATATTCCGTCTGAGGCAATAGAAACAGTAAAACCACTAGATTGCAAATAATCAGATAAGACTTCTAAATTAGTTAAAGTATCATCAACAATTAAAACAACATCAGCACGAATAGTATCATCAGTTTTTTCTTGTTGGTTGTTGGCTATGGTAGTTTCTGGTTGCAAAGAGTTGACATTTCTATGCTGTCGATCATTGGAATGATTGAAAACAGATATTTTTTGAGTTCTGTTCATATATCCTCAATTTAAAAAATATCTTAAATTCTTAAGAAACTCTACCTTTGCCATTTAGTTTAAACTAATGAACTATGTTAGGTAATTTTTAAGCTGGTGACATAATTACTTATAAGTAATTAAAAATAATTGTAATTAACTCAAGTCTAATTAAGTTTTTATGGACTGAAATCAGTTATTTTACGTATTTTTGAGTTTACTTTTAGTTTATTATTTAGTCTTTTTAGTTTTGACAATTAATAAATCTTCATAATGAAAAGTTGCCTGATTATTTTTCAAAAAAACAATAATTAGGAATAAGTTAGGTGCAACATCTTAATTTTTTAGGTACTTTCTCGTCTGGAAGTAGACTAAGCAGAAACTTCGACTTCCAAATCTCCAGCTAAGTTAAACGCATCGTGAACAGCCTTAAGGGCTTTTACTCCTTCATCTTCTGCTACTACACAACTAATTTTAATTTCCGAGGTAGCGATCATCTGAATGTTAATTTGCTCTTGTGCTAAGGCGGTAAAAAATTTAGCTGCTACTCCCGGTTTACCGATCATCCCTGCACCGACAATACTTACTTTAGCGATCGCACTATCTACAGACACTTCCCCACAGTCAATATCTTTAACTAATTCTTCTAAAGCTTGCTTGGCAGTTTCTCCATCTGCTTGAGCAACTGTAAAGGCAACATCGCGAGTCGGAATATCATTAATAATATGACAGCGTTGAGACTGAATAATCATATCTACGCTGATATTTTTCTCGGCTAAAAGTCCAAAAATTTTGGCTGCCATACCAGGACGATCTGGTACATGACGCAGAGCTAAACGAGCTTGATTATGATCTAGGGCTACTCCCCTTACTGCTGGTATATTATCGTGGTTAATAGGGCTATTTTCTGTGCAACTAGCTAAAGAAGAACTATCTACCTCAAAAGCTTGACATAAAGAAGACAAAGCGCGATCGCAATCTGCTTCATCAATTACACAACTTACTTTTACTTCTGAAGTAGAAATCATTTCGATGTTGATCCCTGCTGTGGCTAAAGTTTTGAACATTTTGGCAGCTATACCAGGACGACCAATCATTCCTGCGCCAGAAATTGCCACCTTTGCCACTCGTTTATCCACCATCACTTCTGCTTCATCCAGTTGAGTAGGATCGCTTCGCAGAGATGGAGCAATAGCTTCTGCTACAGCTTCAGCTTGTTTAATTACTTTTTTAACTACTGTAAAAGCAATATCATTGAGATTTCCTTCATGAATCGACTGAATAATTAAATCTACATCCAGGTTTTGTTGAGCAATTTCACTAAAGAGGCGAGCAGCAATACCAGGAGAATCGGGAATTCTTAACAAGGCTACTTTCGCTTGATCGTTGTCTAACTCGACTCCATCTACTGCTTTGGTAATCTCCAACCCAGTTAAAGAACGAGGTTTGGGTAGAGGACTAACTACCTTTGTACCTGGATTATTGCTCCAGCTAGATAAGACTACAAGAGGCATACCATAATTGCGAGCAATCTCTACAGCACGCGGATGGAGTACTTTTGCCCCTAAACTTGCCAACTCTAACATTTCATCGGCAGTTATTTCTTCCATTAACTGAGCTTCAGGTACAATACGAGGGTCTGTTGTCAGAATACCTGGAACATCAGTATAAATTTCGCAGCGATCTGCTTTGAGAGAAACAGCTAATGCTACAGCCGAAGTATCCGATCCCCCTCTACCCAAAGTGGTAATTTCTAAATCTTCGCTCGTACTGATACCTTGGAAACCTGCAACTACCACTACCTCTCCTTGGTTGAGATGTTTTTCTAAGCGATCGGTTTTAATTTGCAGAATTCTGGCTCGGCTATGTTCTGCTTCAGTAACAATACCAACTTGCGCTCCTGTGAGAGAAATAGCTGATTGTCCCATCTCTTTGAGAGCCATACTTAATAGGGCAATAGAAACCTGTTCTCCTGTAGAGAGAAGCATATCCATTTCTCGACGGCAGGGATTAGTCGATACTTCTTTGGCTAAGTTAACTAAAGTATCAGTGGTTTTGCCCATAGCTGAGACAACTACAACCAGACTGTTACCTTGTTGAACTGTCTTGATTACTCTGTGAGCAACTGCTTTGATTCTCTCTGTCGAACCAACAGAAGTACCGCCATATTTTTGGATAACTAATACCATAATTTCTCACCCCCAGACCATCAATGGCATTGCCCATGTTATCAGTTATTAGCTATTAGTTACCAGTATTATTTGTTAAATAATTTCTAGTTCATCTTCTCGTAAGTGAGCTTTAAATTTTTTCTCAAATTGAACCAAAATAGGCAGATTGGGACTTATGGGTCTTCCTTGCCAATCGGTTATATGATTAATTACTTCTCCTTCCATGCCTTTGAGATCGAAAGGTTGTTTTTTGCTTTTGGGATAGTGATAAACAACTACAGATTTGTTTACGCGGACGCGATCGCCAATCTTCATACTTTCTTTTCTTTTCTGATCTTTACTTAATATTATTGGTTAAGCCATTCAGGTTTAAGCAGCTTTACCATTTTTGCATACTAATTGACTCTTCTCTCGAACATTAAACATTTCCGTGGATAGTTCTCTGGATTGGGAAAACCTTTTGCAGGACTGTCGCACCTCTAAGTTATTAATCTCAGGAATTGACAATTGCTGAAGAATGCCAAAAAAGCTAAATTATAGTCAAGATGACTTTGCAACATCGCTTAGAACTAGTAACTGGAAATCTTAAGCATTTTGGTAGAGTTCCCTGGTTACATATCAATCCAGTGTTATCTAAATCTAAAACAAATATTTGTAAGGATGATAATACTTAATCCCATTCCCTTATCTTGGCAGCCCCTAAGCAAAGTTAGTAAATTTTTAAGCTTATTTGTATTGTGTTTTGCTCTAGTAGTAGGTTGCAATAGTAATCCCAATCAAACATCTAACCCATCAAACACTACTGATAATAATCGTATTTCTGTGGGGACAACTTTAAAACCTCGTACCCTCGATCCCGCCGATAGCTACGAATTAGCTGGATCGAATATTATCTATAACGTCGGAGAAAGTTTATATACCTATAAACTAGGGACAACAGAAATTGAGCCCCTCTTGGCAACAGAAATGCCTCAAGTAAGTGCAGATAAATTAACTTACACAATACCTCTGCGGGAGAGCGTAACTTTTCATGATGGTGCGCCTTTTAATGCAGAAGCAATGGCATTTTCTTTACGTAGGTTTATGGAAAATGGTGGCAAGCCTTCTTTTTTACTAGGAGATGTGGTAGACAAAGTTGAAGCAACAGGAGAATACGAACTAACTATTACTCTTAAACAACCCTTTTCTGCTTTTCCTGCCTTGTTAGCTTTTCATGGTACTGCTGCGGTATCACCCCAAGCATACACCATAGGCTCAGGAGAATTTTCTCCTAATAAGTTAATTGGTACGGGAAGATATAAATTAGCCCAATTTGATAGCGATTCAATTAGTTTAGATGTTAATGAAAATTATTGGGGAGAACCAGCAGCTAATGAAGGGGTAAACTTACAGGTTTATGCAGGAAATTCGGCTAATCTGTTTAATAGCTTTCGTACAGGGGCGATCGATGTTGCCTATCAATCCCTCGATGCTAATCAGATTGAAAATCTAGTCGATGCTGCATCTCAAGAGAAATGGCAAGTAATTGATGGTTCGGGTACAGTAGTAAACTTTCTCTCCTTAAATCTCAAGCAAAAGCCTTTGGATCAACCAGAAGTACGACAAGCGATCGCCTCAATTATCGATCGTGCTTTAATTAATCAAAGGGTGTATAAGGGACAGTCAGAACCGATATACAGTCTGATTCCTACTGCTTTTGATGTCTATGAACCTAAGTTTCAACAAGCTTATGGGGATGTTAATGTTCCCTTAGCTAAAGAATTACTGGCTAAAGCTGGTTATTCGGCGGGCAATCCCGCTCTTGTTGATATTTGGTATCCTTCTGGTTCCATTACTCGCAGTATTGTGGCTGAAACTCTTAAGGCTTTTGTCGATCGAGAGTTAGGAGGAGCAATTCAATTTGTACCCAATAGTGTAGAGTCTGCTTCCTTTTTTGGCAATGTGGGTAAAGGCGTTTATCCTGCTGCTTTGGCAGATTGGTATCCTGATTTTCTGGATGCGGATAATTATATTCAACCCTTTTTAAGTTGTAGTCAAGGCTCAGAGGCTGAAGGCTGTCAGGAAGGTGCAGCCCAGAGTAGAGGCTCGTTTTATTATAGCGAGCGGATAAATCAGTTAATCAATCAACAAAGACAGGAAACTAACCCCGAAACTCGCAAAGCTATCTTTACCGAAATTCAAGAGATTCTAGCTAAAGATGTGCCTTATGTACCTCTTTGGCAAACTAAAGACTACGCTTTTGCTCAAAATAATATCGAGGGAGTAATTATTAATCCGAGTCAAAACTTCCCTTTTTGGACAATTAACAAATAAAAGATCGTAAAAAGGCCAAGAAGTATGGTAGATTAGTAAATGCCTGATCGCGGATGTGGTGGAATCGGTAGACACGCACGCTTGAGGGGCGTGTGGCTCACGCCATGGGAGTTCGAGTCTCCCCATCCGCACTTTTTTGATTGAGTAATTAATCAGTAAGATACTCAAAGGCGATCACGCTCCGCGTGCCAGCTTCGCTGATCGCCTTCCTAGAAAACAAAAAGCGATCGCACTATCATAAACCTCGGATAAAAATGAGTGCTTGTCCTTGAAACTCGACAAAATCAGATCCCGATTTAGTTTTCTTTTTGGCTAATTTCTCGTAGAATGCGCTCTTGTTCTGCTAAAGGTGTTTGAGCAGGTACGGTTATTGCGTTGGGACGAGGACGACTAGCAAACTCTTTCCAAGCTTCTTCATCTTCTCTATTTTCTAAGACATATTTTCTCAAATTATTTAAGGACATTTCTTTAAAATTCAACAATTTCAAACCTCCATTTACCATCATTAAAAATTATCTTTTAGATAGCAATATACTTGTCATCAGAATTGAAAATGGTCATATTGTTCGATAGATTATCTGTTTAAAACCCCTTTGAGATAGCTACATTCTGATGGAAAATGAAATTCTAATCAAAATTGACTTATCTAACTAGATTCCATGTCCGATTCACAAGCCATCAATCAAGCTGTTGCTAAACTCTACAATACCTATCCTTTCCCCCCTGACCCTCTTTCTGACGATGAACCCCCTGGCTATAATTGGCGGTGGAGTTGGAATTCTGCTTACAGTTTTTGTACAGGACGTAAACCAGATCGACAAGATATACGTATTTTAGATGCTGGTTGTGGTACTGGTTCAGGCACAGACTACTTGATTCATCTCAACCCAGAAGCAGAAATTGTCGCGATCGATCTTAGTGAAAAGGCGTTAGAAGTAGCCAAGGAACGTTGTCAGCGATCGGGTGTAATTGCCAAACACATTAAACCTGTTGAGTTTCATAATCTCAACTTAGAAGATGCCACCCAATTGCCAGGGGAATTCGATTTTATTAATTGTGTTGGCGTATTGCACCATTTACCCGATCCAGTGAAAGGAATTCAAGCTTTAGCTAGTAAACTTGCCCCAGGAGGAATACTCCATATCTTTGTCTATGCTGAATTAGGGCGTTGGGAAATTAGTTTAATGCAAAAAGCGATCGCTCTATTGCAAGGAGATAAACGAGGAGACTATCGCGATGGAGTAAAAGTTGGTCGGGAAATATTTGCTAACTTACCCGAAAACAATCGGATTTTAAAGCAAGAAAAAGAACGTTGGTCCTTAGAAAATCATCGGGATGAAGCTTTTGCCGATATGTATGTCCATCCCCAAGAGATTGATTACAATGTGGAAACTTTATTTGAATTAATTGATGCTTCTGGTTTAGAGTTTGTCGGTTTTTCTAATCCTAGATATTGGCAAATAGAAAGATTAATTGGTAAATCATCAGAATTAATGACACGAGTTGCAGGATTGAGCGATCGCGCTTTCTATCGTCTGATTGAATTACTCGATCCCAATTTGACTCATTATGAATTTTTCCTAGCTCGTCCTCCCCTAACCAAAATAGATTGGTCAGACGATCGAGCCTTACTCAAGGCTATTCCCGAACGTCATCCCTGTATGCAAGGTTGGCCCAGTCGTAATTTTCTTAACTACGAATATGAGATGGTTAACTTATCTGAAGCAGAGTACGAATTTCTGCTTGCTTGTGATAGAAATTTAGATGAGCAGCGTAATGTTGAGGAAATAATAGCTAATTGCGTTTTAGATTTAGCAAAAGTGCGATCGCTTTGGTTAAAGCAACTAATTCTCCTACAACCAAAACCAAAAATAAAAAATCAAAACTAACTAAGAAGTAAGTCACAAATGTTTTTTAGTTAGATTATCTAACATGTCCAGAAAATTTTAATTATTGCTACCCTACCGTGATATGATTGCACATGGTTTGGACTAGACTAGATAGTAGTAAATTTTGCTACTGCTAGTCTTGTTTGGATACTTAAATATTAAGTCCCAATCTATTTTGATAATCAAATCAAATAGAAATTCTCTGTTTAATAAATCAAAAAATTGATTAATAGAGAAAAAAACGTAGTCCGAGCCATTAAATAACTGTGGATCAGTAACCGAGTAGGATAACTTTGTCTAGCCAATCTCCAGAGTCAATACCCAAACAAGAAGCAGGACTGATGGAGTTGAAAGAATCCCAGGAAGTTCTACCTAGCGATTCTTTAGCTACAGAAAGTCTTCCCAATGAGAACTCAATGAAAGAGTATTATCAACTGCAAAAAACTTTGTTGTTGGCAACTCTAACACTCATGGGAATAATATTTTTTCCTGTCTGGTATTTTTATTCCTTAAATACTGCTCTCAACTATCTTTTAGGAGCAGCAGTTGGTGTGATGTATCTGAGATTCTTGGGCAAAGATGTTGAACGCCTAGGTCAGCAAAATCAGCGTCTCGGTTCTAAAGGTCTATTAACCTTTGCTGTCCTCATTATTGTTGCTAGCCAATGGCAGCAACTCCATATTTTGCCAGTCTTTTTGGGATTTTTGACCTATAAAGGAGCGATTATTTTCTATACGCTTCAAACTGTATTTAATACAGGAGAAACTAAAGAAAGCAATAGCTAAAAGAATAAGACAGAAAGGCAAAAAAACTGGTAAGGTTTAAGCTTTAAATCAATCTAGGCGAATGGAAATTCTAGACGGTTTGACTGTAATAAATTCATTTACTTTAGCTGAACTAGAAGTTGGCGAACATTTCTTGTGGAAAATTGGTAACTTCTCAGTTCATGGGCAGGTTTTAATCACATCTTGGCTTGTGATTGGTGTATTAGTACTAGCCTCTGTGGCAGCTACTCTAAATACTCAAAGAATTCCTAGTGGTATCCAAAACTTTATGGAGTACGCTCTAGAATTCATTCGAGACTTAGCAAAAAGTCAGCTAGGTGAGAAAGAGTATCGTCCTTGGGTGCCTTTTATTGGCACTTTGTTTTTGTTCATTTTTGTCTCCAATTGGGGAGGGGCACTAGTTCCTTGGAAGTTAATCGAACTACCTTCTGGCGAGCTAGCTGCTCCGACTAATGACATTAATACCACAGTAGCTTTGGCGTTGCTCACATCCATAGCATACTTTTATGCTGGATTGAGCAAAAAAGGTTTAGGATACTTTAAAGGGTATGTTGAACCGATACCAGTTTTGCTACCAATCAAGGTTTTAGAAGATTTTACTAAACCTCTATCCCTAAGTTTCCGTTTATTCGGTAACATAGTCGCGGATGAATTAGTAGTAGGTGTATTTGTACTGCTAGTTCCTCTGTTTGTGCCATTGCCCTTAATGGCATTAGGATTATTTACTAGTGCGATTCAAGCCTTAATTTTTGCCACCTTAGCAGGAGCATATATACACGAGGCACTTGAAGGACACGGTGAAGAAGAACACGAATAACTATTTTGCTCTATCAAGGGAATAGTTGCTATCGTGGGGTCTAAAAAAACTTCGAGTTGCTATTTTTAAGAACTCGCTCAACATCATCGCTTTTTTGTCGTTTGTTATTTAAATAAAAGGTAAGAAGAATCATCATGGATATTAACTCTGCTTCTGTTATCGCCGCTGCTCTAGCTATTGGTTTAGCTGCTATTGGTCCTGGAATCGGTCAAGGAAATGCTTCTGGTCAAGCAGTAGCTGGTATCGCTCGTCAGCCTGAAGCTGAAGGTAAAATTCGCGGTACTCTACTCTTAACTTTGGCATTTATGGAATCTCTTACCATTTATGGCTTGGTAGTTGCCCTCGTACTATTATTCGCTAATCCTTTCGCCTAAATTTTTTAAATTATTGAGAGGTGCGGACAAAAATGGTAATTTATGCTAATTTTTGTCCTGCGCCTCCAGTTATCAAGCTTGCAGTTCCAATTTCAATTGGCTCCATAAAAAATGTTTGATTTTGATGCTACTTTGCCGCTCATGGCATTGCAGTTTTTGCTGCTAACCTACATATTGAATTTAGTTTTCTATAAACCGTTAACTAAGGCTTTAGACGATCGAGATGCCTACATTCGTGATAATGAAGTAGACGCTCGTAAGTGTTTGTCTAAAGCAGAAAAATTAGTTACAGAATACGACTTACAGATAGCCGAAGCTCGGCGAGAATCTCAATCTATTCTGGAACAAGCTCAAGCAGATGCGAAAAGCATCACCGCTCAGAAAACAGCCGAAGCTCAACAGCAGGTTCAATCAGAGCGAGAAAAAGCTGCTCAAGAAATCCAGCAACAGAAAGAAGCAGCAATGCAGTCCCTAGAGCAACAAGTAGATGCTCTGTCTCGTCAAATCCTAGAGAAATTGCTAGGAGCAGAACTGATTGGATAATAACCAATCAAAGGAGACATTATGGGGGCGAACTAACTAACTGAATGAGGAAGTTAATTGCTATGGGAGAGTTTTTCTTAATAGTAATTAACTAACAAAATTCACAACCGAGAACTCATAAGGGGGATGATGGGGACTTTAATATTTTTGATCGAAGCAAGCTCAGAGGTTGAAGGTGGTTTTGGTTTTAAATTCGATCTCTTAGAATCTAACATAATCAACCTCTTAATTTTACTTGGCGTTCTGTTTTATTACGGTAGCAAAGTAGTCGGTAACATCTTGGCAGAAAGAAAAGCCAAGATTGCTGAGAAAATCCAAGAAGCAGAAGAAAAGCAAAAAAAAGCTGCTGCTACTCTAGCCGAAGAACAGCAAAAACTAGCACAGGCTAAAGAAACAGCCGAGAAAATTCGGAGCGAGGCTGAAGTTAACGCTCAGAAAGCCAAAGAAGCAATTTTGGCTCAGGGAGAAAAAGAAATTGAGCGGATCAAAGCTACGGCACAAGCCGATCTTAACTCCGAGCAAGAAAGAGCGATCGCTGAATTGAAAAGAAGAGTAGCTACTTTAGCTTTAGAAAGAGTGGAATCTCAATTGGGAAATATTCTCAATGAAGAAGCTCAACAAAAACTGATAGACCGTAGTATTGCTCAACTGGGAGGTAACTGATGAGTGAAAGTATAATCAGGAGCGAAGTTGCTGAACCTTATGCTCAGGCTTTAATGTCTTTGGCTCAATCACAAAATCTAACCGAATCCTTTGGCGAAAGCTTCCGTAGTCTGGAATCACTAATGGAAGAATCTCCAGATTTTAAAGACTTTATTGCCAACCCAGTGATCGACGGAGAAGATAAAAAAGCAGTAATCAAACAAGTAATGGGAGAAGGAGAAAATCCTTATCTCATCAATTTTTTGATGCTGTTGGTAGACAAAAGACGGATTGTTTTTCTCGCACAAGTTGTCGAGCAATATCTTAGTCTACTACGGGAGTTAAATCAGGTTGCTTTAGCTGAAGTGATCTCCGCTCAAGAACTCAGCGAAGCACAAAGAAATGCTGTAGTCGATCGAGTTAAAGGCATCACCAATAGTAGGGATGTAGAATTGAAAACTAGTATTGATTCCGATTTAATTGGGGGAGTCATTATTAAAGTAGGCTCTCAAGTAATCGATGCTAGCATTCGCGGACAACTTCGTCGTCTCAGCGTCAGCTTAGGCAGTTAGCGAATCGATTAACTGCCAATACTCATAAAATAAACAATAACTAATAACTAACAACTAACAACTAATAACGAAGGGATATGGTTAGCATCAGACCAGACGAAATTAGCAGTATTATCCGCCAGCAAATTGAATCTTACGACCAAGAAGTTAAAGTTTCTAATGTGGGTACAGTGCTTCAAGTAGGAGACGGTATCGCTAGGATTTACGGTCTAGAACAAGCAATGGCAGGGGAACTTCTCGATTTTGAAGATGGTACTGTAGGTATCGCTCTCAATTTAGAAGAAGACAATGTGGGTGCCGTGTTGATGGGTGACGGCTTTGGTATTCAAGAAGGCAGTACCGTTAAAGCTAGTGGCAAAATCGCTTCTATTCCTGTAGGAGAAGCGATGGTTGGAAGAGTAGTAGACGCATTAGCTCGTCCTATTGATGGGAAGGGAGATATCAATACCGGTGAGACTCGCTTAATTGAATCCATGGCACCGGGGATTATTGCTCGTAAGTCTGTATGTGAACCCCTACAAACAGGTATTACGGCTATTGATGCCATGATTCCCATCGGTCGCGGTCAACGGGAACTAATTATTGGCGATCGCCAAACAGGTAAAACAGCAGTAGCAGTAGATACAATTATTAATCAACAGGGAGAAGATGTAATCTGTGTTTACGTGGCTGTTGGTCAAAAAGCCTCGACTGTTGCTCAGGTAATCAATACCCTACAAGAAAAAGGAGCGATGGACTACACTATCATCGTCGCTGCTAACGCCAACGATCCAGCCACTCTTCAATATCTTGCCCCCTACACTGGTGCAGCTTTAGCTGAATACTTTATGTACAAAGGCAAAGCAACTTTGGTAATCTACGATGACTTGTCTAAACAAGCCCAAGCATACCGTCAGATGTCCTTATTGCTACGCCGTCCACCAGGTAGGGAAGCTTATCCTGGCGATGTATTCTATCTTCACTCTCGTCTCCTAGAGCGCGCTGCCAAACTCAGTGATGAATTGGGTGGTGGTAGTATGACTGCACTACCAATTATCGAAACTCAAGCTGGTGACGTATCTGCTTACATTCCGACTAATGTAATTTCAATCACTGACGGACAAATTTTCCTCTCTTCTGACTTGTTCAACGCTGGTCTCCGCCCTGCAATTAATGCTGGTATTTCCGTTAGTCGCGTAGGTTCTGCTGCTCAAACTAAAGCAATGAAGCAAGTAGCTGGTAAGCTGAAATTAGAACTCGCTCAGTTTGCTGAATTAGAAGCTTTTGCTCAATTTGCTTCTGATTTAGATGCAGCTACTCAAAACCAATTGGCAAGGGGTCAAAGATTACGCCAAGTTCTCAAACAACCCCAAAATTCTCCTTTATCCGTAGCAGAACAAGTAGCGATAGTTTATGCTGGTTTGAATGGCTATCTCGATGAAATTTCTGTAGAAAAGACCTCTGACTTTGCTGCTGGACTGAGAGAATATCTTGCTACTAGCAAAGCTAAATATGGAGAAATTATTGCTGCTGAGAAAAAACTAACCGATGAAGCAGCAGATTTACTCAAAGAAGCAATTTCTGAGTACAAGCAAACCTTTATGGCAGCAGCTTAACAGTTATTACAGTAGGGGGAAGGAACTGCCTTGTCCCTACTGTTATCATACTTATTAATCAGCAATGTTAGAAAATGCCTAATTTAAAAGCTATTCGCGATCGCATTAAATCAGTTAAAAATACTAAAAAAATCACCGAAGCGATGCGTTTGGTAGCAGCAGCCAAGGTGCGTCGCGCTCAAGAACAAGTAACTTCTACCCGTCCTTTTGCAGATAACTTAGCACAGGTTCTTTATAACCTCCAGGGAAGACTAAAATTTGAAGACGTAGATCTACCTCTATTTAAACAAAGGGAAGTCAAAAAAGTCGGCTTGCTAGTAGTGTCTGGCGATCGCGGTCTATGTGGAGGTTATAATTCTAATATAATTCGCAGAGCAGAGCAAAGAGCCAAAGAATTAGAAGCAGAAGGCATTGAATATACCTTTGTACTAGTAGGACGGAAAGCAAAGCAGTATTTCGAGCGTCGCAATGCTTCTATCGATAAAGTTTATTTTGGTTTGGAACAAATTCCTACTTCAGCAGAAGCTTCTCAAATTGCTGACGAACTGCTTTCTCTATTTTTGTCAGAAACAGTCGATCGAGTAGAGTTAATTTATACTAGATTTGTTTCTCTGATTAGTTCTCGACCTGTAGTACAAACTCTTCTTCCTTTAACTGTACAAGGATTGGAAGTAAAGGACGATGAAATATTTCGCTTAACCACTCGCGGTGGAGAATTTCAGGTAGAAAGAGAGAAAGTAACTACGGAGATTACTAGCTTCCCTCAAGATATGATCTTTGAACAAGACCCAGTGCAAATTCTGGATTCTCTGCTTCCTTTATATCTTAATAATCAGTTACTCAGAGCCTTACAAGAATCTGCTGCTAGTGAATTGGCAGCGCGGATGACAGCAATGAATAATGCTAGTGATAATGCTTCTGAATTAATTGGAACTCTTACTTTGTCTTATAACAAAGCACGACAAGCATCGATTACTCAAGAAATCCTTGAAGTGGTTGCTGGTGCTAACGCTCTGTA
>JBFRWE010000327.1:0-4403 GCA_051439345.1 Xenococcaceae cyanobacterium | reverse complement strand
GCTTGTCGAGCTTCTTGAACGGCGGTTTGAAAAATATCCTCTTGATTGAGGGAAGCACGAATGTTATCAGTAGCTTTAGTGAGGGATTGTATTCTTCTAGTTTCTATTTCTTGCTGCTGTCGAAGATCGGCAGAAGTGGTTAACAGCTTAATATTGTCTAGAGCTAAACCCATTTGTGCAGCAATTTGAGTCATCACATCAATTTCTGATTGTTGCCAAGCATGGGGTGCTGCACAATGATGGGCAATCAATAAACCGATTAGCTTCCCTTGATTGAGAATAGGGGTAACTAAATTGGCTTTGACGGCAAAAGGTTCGAGTTGAGCTAGATGACAAGCAGTTAAATTAGCTTGATAAATATCATCAGTAGCTTTAACACGACCGTTTTGATATTTTTCTAAGTAATGAATACTAAAACAAGGGTCATCTATGATTGCTCCTAAAGCTTGAGGATAGAGATAATCAACTGATTCTGCCATAATTTTACCCTGAGACTGCTCGTCTAGACTATAGACTACTACTCGATCGGCAGATATGGCTTTGCGGGCTTCTTGAACAGCAGTTTGGAAAAGATCTTCTTGGGTAAGAGAGTTACGAATTTTCTCGGTAGCCTTGGTTAATAACTGTATTTGCTCTGTCAACTCCTGTCTGATTTTTGCTTCCTGGGTAGTCTTCTTATTAGTTTTGGTTGAGTTAAGAATACGATTAATCCACAGTGCAGCTAAAGCACCTGATACTGTTGCCCCAACACCCATTAAGAGGATAGGTATTAACAGTTCTAGTTGTTTTGGTTCATTTGACTCTCTGTCGTCAATTTGCTTGAAAGACTGACTAGCATGGTAGTAAGTACTTACTTCTATTGCCAACACTGCCAAAGGAATAATCGAGATAGCCAAAACCTTGACTAGAGTTTTAAAACCTACTTTTGGTTTCTTTGAGTTTTGTCGATCTCGATCGGACTCTTTCTGTAATTGAAGGTTGATTAATTTACCTGATTCAGGAGATACAGTTTCTTTGGAAGAAACTTTGTTGCCATTAAACTGAGGAGGAACATTGTTTGTCATAGATGCTTCCCAAGACAAAATTAAAGTTGGATATTATATACTAATCCACTTTAAATAGTAGCAAGATCTAGTAAAACTTAATTGACATAGCAAAAGTGTTTTACTGCACATACACCTCGATTTTACTGAAGTAATTAGGAGCATTTAGCTTTCTGATGCTTTTGCCATAATTTCTTGTAAAACTGGAGAGAGATTTTCATTCAACTTTCCTGCCCGAATGAATTCTGCATAGGTATCGGCTTCTATGTCTAAAAGTTGTTCTTTGAGTTGTTCAATAGTTAGCGATCGCAAATTATCATGCTCTCTTTGTAGCTTCTCGATTTTGTCTTCAATACTTTGTAATTCTCCTTTAACTAGTCCTTGTTGGTAGCGATAAAATTCTGGCTCTATTTCCAGAGAAATCTCGGTATTAGCTAAATAGTCAATTACTCTTTTTAGCGCGACACGACGAGCTAATAATTCTGAATATTCTTGACGAAGAACTCGATCGCCAATCAAATCCAATTTTTCTAAAAACCACTGAGTAGTTAATCCTTGAACTAATAGAGTAAATAGAACAACTCCAAATACTGTATCAATAATTTCTTGTCTACCAGATAAGAAAGCAGGGACACTTAAAGCTAAGGCAATAGAAACAGAACCCCGCAGTCCTCCCCACCACAATATGGTTTGCTCTCGGAAATTAAGCTTAACTTTACTAAATGGATTACTCAGGTTTCCTAAGCCATAAATGACAATTGCTCTAGTAACCAAAACGGAGATTATAGCAATAATAATTAAATCTAAATTGTCAAGTAAACTAGTAAACTTAATTTGATCGCCAATCAATAAAAATACAATCGAATTAACAAAAAATGCCAAAAATTCCCAGAATTCTGATACTAGTAATCTGGTACGAGGATTCATGCCTATACGAGAACCAAAGTTACCTAAAATTATCCCTACAGTAACTACCCCAATTACCCCAGAACCTCCCAATTCTTCTGTGATTAAATAGGTTCCATAAGCAGAAACCAAAGTTAAAGATTGTTCTACTAAAGGTAAATCAAATCTTTGCGTTAAATAAGAAATACCAAATCCAATTATGCTGCCGACACCCAGTCCAATTCCCACAAATGTAAAAAATTTAACCAGAGTAGTAGTTAGAGAAAATTCTTCAATACCTAAAGGAATGCCTACTAACAAAAGAAAAGCGACTACTGCCACTCCATCGTTAAATAAACTTTCCCCTTCCATAACGATGGTTAGGCGTTTGCTTGCCCCTAGTTCCCTAAATAATGCCACTACAGAAACTGGATCGGTAGCTGCTAAACTAGCCCCTACCAGTAAAGCAGTAGAAATAGATAGAGCAGTAAAACTACTTAAGGCAAAAGCAACCCCAAGCACAGAAATAACTACGCCAATTACAGCAAAAAGGGTAACAGGGATTAAATTATCTTTTAAACTACGCCAGCGAATATTCCAAGCAGCCTCAAATAGCAATGGAGGTAGAAAAATTTCGAGAATTAATTCGGGGGAGAGGTTAACTAGACGAATATCTACAAAAGCTAGTGCCAACCCGACAATTACTAGTAGTAGGGTATAGGGAATTTGTCTAAACCAGCTAAAAATACGAGAAATAGTAGCAACACTTAAAGAAACACTTAATACAATCAAAAATTGCTCTAAATTACCCTTAATTGAAACTTCAGCAATAGTAGAATCTACGGTCATTAAATTTACTCCTAACAAGAAATTATCAAAGAATGCCTACTTTGGTGCTTATTGAGATTAACAGTCAGGAAAAAATACCTGGATGATAAATCCCGCTCTAGAAATTAGTTATTTGCCAATCTTCTGGGAAAAATTTACAATTAATTTATAATTTAATGCTAAAAATAAAATTATCTAATATTATCAACTAGGATCGGCGTAAAACATAAGATAGAGTTTTGCTATCTTGTTTCTTTAGGTTTACTAAATGATTCGTATATTACTTGTAGACGATCAAGCCCTTCTCTGTGAAGTTTTAAAGACTTGGTTAGAAGTAGAAAAAGACTTTGAGGTGGCAGGAGTTGCCCACAATGGCGAAGAAGCGATCGTTAAGGCAGAAAAACTAAAACCCGATATCATTTTGATGGATGTTGATATGCCGAAAATGGACGGCTTAGAGGCTACCAAGGTTATATCTGAGCGGTTTCCCCAAGCCAAGGTGATCTTTTTGAGTGCCCATGACGATGATATGTATTTGGGTAAATCTCTACGAGCAGGAGCAAAAGGTTATTTACTGAAAAATACAACCGCAGAAGAGCTAGCCGAGAAAATTCGCTCTGTCTATTTTGATACTAAACCAACTCTACCAGTCAGTGCAGAGGATTCCTCTGTTCTCCAAAGACAACTAGAAGATTTGCTCCAAACCTATGAAACTAAATTTCAACAGCAATTAGAAAAAGTACAAGCGTCTGTTAACAACCTCAACCCTGAATTGACCAACTCAAATTATGAAAAACGCTTCCAAGAATTAGAAAATGTCACTAAAAAAAGTTGGGAATCATTACGCAGCGAACTTTTTAATGTCCAAAATCAATTTGCTGAGGCAAATCGTACCCTTGATTCCCAATTAACTAAACAACTAATTAATATCAAAACCGAATTAGATTCTCAGTTACATACAGCTTTAGCAGATTGGTCTCGTCAAAGAGCAGCATTACAAGAATGGGCGGTACAAAGAGATGAAATGCGTAGTACACCAGAAGACTTTGAATCCAAGTATCGCAGTGAATTGATGAGTTTAATTAATCCCCTCAGAGCTTCAATCAAAGATTTAGAGAGAAGATTGCAAATGATGCGAAACGGGGTAATTTCTGCTATTTTAGTTGCTGCTATGGCTCTAAGTTTTGCGGGTTGGTTATCTTTATTCAATCGTAGTGAGAATAGTAATAGTGCCAAGCAGTCTACGGAGAAAATCGAAAGTTCTCAAAGGTAATCTTAGCTTGAAGCTCTAAGCTTTTGGTAATTTAAGTCTATAATATATCGATCGCTTGGCTCAAACGCGCTAAAATCAAAAGTAAACAGAGAGGAGTAATACACACTGTACCTTTTCTAAATTCAGGTCTCTATAGTGGAAACACCTCAAAACAATTCATTTAACTCATTTACTTTTGATTCTATTGATGCTGCCCTAGCAGATATTAAGTCAGGTCGCGCTGTCGTTGTTGTTGATGATGAAAATCGGGAAAATGAGGGCGATTTAATTTGTGCAGCCCAATTTGCCACTCCTGATATGATTAATTTTATGGCGGTAGAGGCCAGGGGTTTAATTTGTCTGGCTATGACTCCATCAAGGCTGGATGCTCTCGA
>JBFRWE010000326.1:0-3845 GCA_051439345.1 Xenococcaceae cyanobacterium | reverse complement strand
TCCCATGTAATACTTGAAAACTTGTCTGCCGTCTTACAGAGTCTTGTACTAATTATCTGGCTTGAGATTACGTTTGAAAACCCTGCCGATTACTTTCGCCAACAGTATCTTCGCTAGTTTTCCCCCTAAACAGAACGCATTTCCCTTTCTACAAAAGGATACAAGCCTTCTTTTAAGGTATCTAATGCTCTGCCTACTCTTTCTTTATTGGTGATAGCCATGTGGGAAAATCTTTTAGGTACTAGTGCCATACCTTAGAGTTCCCTATTATTGAGCGGAAGTTAAATTAGTAAATACCAGTAAGTAGTTGTAGCTATCGATCGCTCTTAGATTTATCGGAATTAGATTTTAATGCAATCGCATTATCGTTTTCGATCGTGACTTTTACTCTTGAATAGTTTTACTAGCGATAGATCTGGTTTAAAGTCTTCAGCAGAAAGATATTGAAGATCGGTTTCGTTGAGAATAAATAATTCTTTTTTACGACAACTGTTATTCATATAATCGATTTTACTTAACTAGATGAATCCAGGTAATAGTTTCTTTGACGCTATTAAATAATCTTTTGTCTGAAGTATAAAATTCAGCATTGAACCTCTCTGACAGAGCAAGATAATGAGCGTCGTAAGCAGCAGGAAGATTAAGATTTTTTGCCAAGGCTAAAGCCCGTTCGTGTAAAGCCCTGTCACCATACAAGGTAATACCTAAATTCAAAGCTTCTTCTAATAATTGTTCTGCCTCTTCTGGTAATATTTGTCCCGCTACACTCATGCGATGAAAGACATTAGTAACTTCGTAACCGAACAGAGTAGGAGTAATTATTTGATAACCTTGTTTTTGCCATTCATCCCACAAAACAATAAATGGAGAAGTTTCCGAAGCAGCTTGAACTAAAAAGACTACAAAATTAGCATCAACACAGATTACTTTCTGAGTCATTTTTCCTCTCTTTCAGGAAAACAAGCTTGCATCAGTTGTTCGTCCCTTTCTTCCCGCATTTGATGAATAATTTCGGTTACAGATGGTTTAAAAGGTTTACCACCACGACGCGCATGGATTTTTTTGGCTCTGGCAATAATTCTGCTTCGCTGTTTTTCCCAACGGTCGTCACTAGCTGCCGAGGAAGCCTCGGCAGACGCGACCTCGTCCTCTTGACGTTGCAGCTTTTCCTGTAGCAGATTTTTTTCTTCTTCTGACAGAGAGTTAATAACCTCAACTAAAGATTCGACCAACTTAGTATTCATCGCATTTTTCTATTTTCAAGATTTTACACTTCTAATTCTTCTTGTAACACTTTGTTGTAAGGAGCTTCGGTTACAATTCCCGCTAGAGTTAATAGTTTATAAGTATCTTTTGATATTAACTTAGTTAATATCGCCTCCTTTACGAGACTAAAAAAAGTTTCTTCTGGATGTTCTTGTAAATAAGCATCTAAACTTTGAGCTAATTCATCGGGTAATTCGATAGTACGCTGCATGATTTTATCCTTTTAAACTTCTAATTTGAAGATTAATCAACAAACTAAAGCACGAGCTTTTTCTTTCAAATTGTTATCGGAGTTAATATTCTGATTTTGCTTTTCTAGATTAAACTGCATCGCAAACTCTGCTACTTCTAGCAAGGCGTTATCTATACTTTTTCCTATTGATTGATACCATTTGAGTACTTTTGCTAAGTGCCAATTTAATGACTTGCCATCACTGTTAATTGGAAATGGAAAAGTATCTATATGACTATTTTTTAGCTTGAGTATGTTTTGTCTAGTACAGTTCATAATAGTTGCGATTTCTGGAATACTTACAACGTCAGGGGAGATGTAGTAAAGTTCAGCATCAGGTATAACGCTTTTTACATTTTCAATTGCACTATAAACAGCCTCAATCGCATTATTAGAGCTACGGATAAAATCTAATCCTATGTACCCTTTCTGACCTATACCCAGTACAGCATCATCACATCCTGCTTCAAACAATTTATCTTCATAGATACTTGGATCTGTTTTGTGGTCAGCTAATTTAAAATGTAGTGCAAAATCGTATTCCTTCATAATATTAAAATTTTATCGATCTTTATCTTTATTTATGCAGCGGTCTACAATCCGTCGTATTTGTTTGGCATGATTTTGAGCGAAGGAAATGCTGAGGTTTCCTCAGCTTATTCCACTTCGCTGTTGAGGGTTTCTTGGCGTAGACCAAACACTTGCAAGACAAAACTTTCCGCATCTACACTCAGGATCGTTATAAGGACATTTCAACCTAGCCCAAGCGTGGGAACTCGAACCAGCTTCTACAACCTCCCATCCATTTTCAACAGCATACTTTACAGCATCATTAATATCTTTATTAGGATGTTTTTTCACGTTTATAATTCAAATTATACTTGAAAAGTTGTCAAATGACAACCGCGATAAAAAGTATGGTACATGATTTTATCCCTTTTTGTAGGTTACAGGTTATAGTCTTATCCTATTCCCTATTCCCTGTCCCCTATTCCCTATACTTCTAATTCTCCTTGTACCATTTTTTCTGATTGTTGTTCCATTGCAGCTAGACGGGAGATTTCTGACCAGGACGTAACCAAACTGTTGTAAGAAATTGCCTCTTGTGTCCAGCCTTGTCTGTCGCAAATTACATACAGGCGATAGGCTAAATCTCGGCATATTTCGCCTTTGTCTCCTAATTGAGCCAGTAACTTAGCTGCACCAATTTCACCCTGTTTATCGAGGGTTTGAATTAAGTATTGGGTCGCTTCCCAGTCGGGAGTGCGACTATCATCTGCTGGATTCCAGTTTTCGGGTAATTCTTCTCGTTGTAGCAGTCTTACTTTACCGTTCTTGGCTATAAGTATTCCTGCTTCTTCTAAACCTTTAATGCTGGTATTTTTAGCTTTAGAAAGGGTTTCCGCATCGCCGTATTGTCCCTCTTCAAATTGGTATTGTTCAAACCAAGTCAAAGCCCAACGGGTATCGGGGTCGAATTCTCCTTCCTGTTCGTTGAGGAATTCATCGATATAGGAGTTGATTATCTGTAAGTACTTAAGCAAAATTATTTGTATATTTTTTGATAAAGTTTTAAATAATTATTTTGGGGTCAAAAAACAGAGCGCGATCGCCAATTAATTAGAGTGCGATCGCGGGCAGGATAAGAGCTAGGATGGATAGTTGATGAGATATATCAAAGGTTTAACCAAAGAAACATTAAAACTACTAAAAAGAATTTATCAACAGAGCAAATACTATCAAGTGAGACAGAGAGCGCACTGTATTCAATTAAGTTATGAAGGTTACAAAATATCCGAGTTGATGAAGATATTTAAAGTCAGTCGTAACACAATTTATAATTGGTTTAATAATTGGGAATTTTCTGGGTTAGTAGGACTTTATAATCGTCCAGGTCAAGGTCGCCAAAAACTTTTTGAGATTCATCAACAAGAAATCATTAAAAAATGGGTTAAAGAAACGCCAAAAAATCTTGGGTTAGTGCCAGAAAAAATTCATAGGCAATGGGGAGTAACAGCAAGCAAAGATACCATCAAAAGAGTCATAAAATTTGTTCAAATGGGATGGGATCGGATTAAAAGAAGAGTAGGAGGAGAGCCAGTTCCTGAGTTTTATACTCAAAAAGTTAAAGAATTAGAGTTCCTGAAACAACAAGAGCAAATTGGGAAAATAGAAATTAGGTATGTCGATGAAACTGGATTTTGTTTAATCCCCTATATTCCAATACTGTTCGGTTAACGCTCAGTTATCGGTAAGAGGTGGGTAGCGGGTAGCAGGTAGCAGGTAGCGGGTTAGCCTTCTTGACTTTTAAGTTTTTTGGTAATAGAAATTAAGATGCGAATTATTC
>JBFRWE010000325.1:0-14181 GCA_051439345.1 Xenococcaceae cyanobacterium | reverse complement strand
ATCGACGTAGAGTCTAAATGGGAATATTTATGATCAATTCTGTATTTCTTAAAGGCTGCTAGAGCAATTGCCAAAAATATTTTATTCAAGCCAATTTTGTAGAGTTTATCCATAACTCTACCAATTTTATCATCATTAAAATATTCGGGAAATATTCCCGCTCCGAAGAGATGTTCTGTTGCCTTATCATTAAAAAACTGAGGAAATAAATATAAAGGTCTGGAGACAAACCCCATAGCATTTAAAATTATACTTTTAACAATTATTCCGCTATTTAACTTCTCTTGAGTTTTAATACCTAACTGTTCATTGATTATTTCTACTATTCCTATTTCATCTATTAGACCAGCTATTATTCCTAAATGATTAATTGTTTGAACTTCAATATTAGCTAATTGACTCATTAAAATAAAGTTTTTAAATTAGGTTCTACCGAACTTATTGTGCAAAACTAACTAGCAAACTGCCAAGTTAAAAGGCTTCTAAGTTGAAAGTTTTCAAAATTTCTGAAGCCAAAAGCTCTTCTTTTTATCAACTTAAGTTTATTATTAATTCCTTCTACTATTCCTTGTGTAGTTCCTTCATCAAAATAAGCAATAATTTCCCCAATCCATCTTTTTATTGTTCCAAAACTTTTGGGGAAATATTTAGAGACATCTTTTAACCAATCTGCTATCTCTAACAGTCCCTCGCTCCAATCTTTGCTGGTTTCAAAAATATCTCTTAATTCTTCTTTTAAAGCGTGCATTTTAGTTAAAATAGGAGCGACTTTTTCAACTTCTTTTAATTTTTCTTCTTCGGCTTCATTTAAATCTTTTTCATTTTTTAGCAACACATATTTACTCTTTTTTAATCCCTCTAATATTTTTTCTTTTTTAGCTTTACTCTTCATTTTTTCTGTTTCTCTTTTAATTTTCCTTCTAGCCGAATCCAATTCATCTGTTACTTGTTTCATGACATGAAATCTATCGGCAACTATTTCTGCTTGAGGCATTAATTCTTCAGCTATACTTTTATAGGTCTTCCAAAGATCTATACTTACTTCTTGTATTTTCGATAAAACCTCTTCTCCCCATGCTTCTAGGTATTCTGCAATTTCTATTTTAGTTCTTTTTTCTACCATTCCTATTACTTTTCTCTTTTCTAAATCTACTAATACCACATAATAATTTCTTTGCCCTTTTACTACTGCTATTTTATCAATTCCTAACTTCTTTAAATTCACAGGTTTTTCTTCAACTAAGTCTGCCCCTAAATCTTTCAGCATCGTTTCAATTTCTTGCTCACTTAAATCATTTCTCTTCGCAACATTTTTGATATCACTACTTAAAACTTCTTCAATTATTCTTTCAACAAATCGTAAGGTATGGACTCTTCTTTTTCTCACAAACTCTAATTCTTCAGTAAACTTATTTTGACAATGGGGACATCGCATTCGACGACGATTTACTTTTAAATAAACCGATTGTTGCCCAAAGGATAAATCTCGCACAGTTTGGAAATTATTTTGATGTAATAACTCTGTAGTTTTTTCACAAGAGGGACAAACAACTTCTTTCTTAGTGTTCTCTAATGATAAAATTATTCCTATCCCTTCTATTATCCGATAATCTATAACTCTCACTCCTTCTAAATTTAGCAATTGAGTCATTAGATAAAGTTCGGAATTTGATGCCATTTTATTTGAATTGATAAATTATGAGCGTCTATATAAAGAAGAATCAACTAGGTTTATCGGCAAAAGTAAAGCCTGGTATAGTTTCTATTTCCCGAGCACCTTCTTTGTCAAAAAAAATCTTAATTGATTTTGCACATTAAGTTCGGTAGAACCATCATTTTTTGATTTTAAAATAGATACTATTATCCTATTACCTAAGATTATTAAAGTTCACTCATTGGGGTCTTCTCTAATAATCTTCAACAGAAAATCTGTCGCAGAAACAGAAACTATTACTTTAGACTTGATTATATCAAGGTAATCTTTTTTTGATAGCATAAAAAAATTAATATTTCATATGTAAAGATTTTTTCATACTATCTTAATTTTTTTATTAAGGAATACTCATTGTTATGCGTTTTAATTTAGCATGTATTTAAAAACAAAAATGTATAAATAAATACACTTTTGTTTTTTTTTGAATAGAATTTTTTAAAACAAAGTCACCTCGTTAGCTTGATACATTATTTTTATTTGCTCGGAAATTTCAGATAATACAGTACTTTTCATCTCCACTAGCCAATGATACTTGCATCGGAGAATTAGTCTGATAAGATATTTTTAGCCATATTTTGCCATGTTGTGGGCAACAAAAGTCTTCAATCCAAGAGCTTTGATCGAGTAAGAAATCAAAGTTTTGCTCGGCAAGACTTTCAAGGGTTAGTTTCTAACAGTTTTACATTACAGGTTCGGTAGAGCCTGATAATTTAAGCTAAGAGCTAATGACTAATAACTAATTCAAGATGAACAAAACAATCTCTCTTCCTGCGATGGGATGTGGCACATGGGCATGGGGTAATCGATTACTTTGGGGATACGAGCCAAGTATGGATAGCCAATTGCAAGAAGTATTTAATCTATGTGTAAGTAATGGCGTAACCTTATTTGATACTGGTGACTCCTATGGCACTGGAAGACTTAATGGGCGCAGTGAGATACTCTTAGGAAAGTTCGCTCGCGCTTACCAGGGGATCGACAAAGAAAATATTTGTCTAGCAACTAAACTAGCTCCTTATCCTTGGCGATTAACCAGAAGTTCTATGGTAGCTGCTGGTAAAGCATCAGCAAAAAGATTGGGTAGAAATATTGATTTAGTTCAAATGCACTGGTCTACAGCTAATTACTTTCCTTGGCAAGAATGGCAACTTTTAGATGGACTGGCAGACTTGTATGAACAAGGATTAGTCAAAGGTGTTGGTTTATCTAATTATGGTGCTAAGAGGTTAAGACAAGTATATAAAAAATTGAGTGATCGCGGTGTTCCTATTCTCACTCTTCAGGTGCAATATTCTTTACTATCTACCTATCCTGTTACCGAATTAGGTGTTAAGGATGTCTGCGATGAATTGGGTATTAAGTTAATTGCTTATAGTCCTCTTTGCTTGGGCATTCTGACAGGTAAATACTCTCCAGAGAATTTACCTAAAGGGCTACGAGGTTTGTTATTTAAACAGTTATTATCAGGAGCAAAGTCGCTTTTAGCTTGTTTAAGTGAAATAGCTCAATTTCGTCATAAAACGATGTCTCAAGTAGCTATTAATTGGTGTATTTGTAAAGGGACTATTCCTATACCTGGAGCTAAAAATTCTGAACAAGCTAAACAGAATATTGGAGCCTTGGGTTGGCAACTGGAAGCAGGAGAAGTGGCACAATTAGATCGAGCTGCTGCCAAAGTTGATAAAACTATGGTACAAAATATTTTTCAGAGTAAATAAAAATCTTACAATAATAGCACAGGAAGATATAGGAAAAAACTCTTAAATAAGGGGTTTCTTTTTGTTTTATATTAATGGAGGTTCAGTCTGAGTTTTTAGTAATTAATTAGGCGGAAAGCGAATGTCATTTTGGTCTCAAACAGGAGAACCAGATTCTCCTGAGAATATTGTTCAAGAAAAACGTTTGCAGATTGATTGCCTATTAGATAATGCAATAGAAGCAATAGACGATGGTAAAGATGTCATTAGTGGGTTGAGTAAATCACAGAAATCTTTGCCCCCTCGTTATTTTTATGACAGTCTGGGTTCACAATTATTTGAGCAAATTTGCCAATTACCAGAATATTATCCTACTCGTACAGAGGCAGAAATTTTAAAACAGTATGCTCCAGAAATAGCTCAATTAACTGGTGCTTGCGAATTAATCGAACTGGGTAGTGGCAGTTCAACTAAAACTCGTCTTTTGTTAGATGCTTACCAAGGTTTAAATTATCCCCTAGAATACTGTCCGATCGATGTCAGTGGGAGTATACTCAAAGAAAGTGCTTATCAACTATTGACCGATTATCCTCGACTACACATTCATGGTTTGGTAGGTACTTACGATCGAGCTTTAACTAATCTTAGACCATCTTTACTACCACACAAGATGGTTTTATTTTTGGGTAGTACTATTGGTAATTTTAACCCGACAGAGTGCGATCGCTTTCTTAGTCAAATTGTAACGGCATTGGATGAAGGTGATTATTTCTTGCTGGGAATAGATTTACAAAAACCAAAGCAGATTTTAGAAAATGCTTACAATGATAGTCAAAGTGTTACTGCTACTTTTAATCTCAATATTTTGCAGCATTTGAATTGGCGTTTTCAAGGCAATTTTGAACCAAGCTTATTCACTCATCAGGCTTTTTATAATTCTACTCAAGCACAAATTGAAATGCACTTAGTCTGTCAAAAAGCTCATTCTATTATTCTGGATGCTCTCAATTTTAGAGTGAATTTTGAGCCAGAAGAAACAATTCTGACAGAAATTTCTCGTAAGTTCGATCTGCACCAGATGCAAGATTATTTATTAGCCCATCAACTAAAACCACTACAAATATGGACAGATTCACAACAGTGGTTTGGTGTTTTATTATCTCAGAAGCAGTCCCACAGATAGATAATAAACCTTAATTAACTATTTGCTGAAAAAGATGATTCCAAAAGATTGTAATACTAATAATCAGCAAAAGTATACCGCTAATAAACTTAACTTTTTTGTTGGCAATTCTGCCAACTTTATGACTCAGTAATACTCCGACAAAAGATAAGATAAAAGTTATTAAGCCGACGAAACCTGCTAAGGTGAAAATTGAAATTTCGCTTGAACTTGAGGCAAA
Source organism: Xenococcaceae cyanobacterium (assembly GCA_051439345.1). GTDB lineage: Bacteria > Cyanobacteriota > Cyanobacteriia > Cyanobacteriales > Xenococcaceae > JASJDJ01. The sequence continues at coordinate 9,367 of JBFRWE010000325.1, read as the reverse complement.
ACCAAGGGCTAATTCATCAAGACTACTATTAAGAGCTAGTCCTAAAAGAGTATAGTTCTCTAGGGGATTAATGGCTTTTTCGGCTGTATTATTTTCTGTTTTAAGAGCATCATCAATCATTTTGATACCAAGGATACTCAATAAGCCAAAACTTATCCAATAACCAATCTTAAAAATTAAATCAATAACACTAAGTCCTACTTTCCAACCAATTAAAGGCATTAACATTTGAAAAAAAGCAAAAAATAAGGCTATTTTTATAGCCTTATTAATTTTAATGTGCCTAATCAATAATCCACTAGTCAAAGACATAGCCAAGGCATCTGTAGATAATCCAAACGCCGTTAAAATAATCAAAAATAATTCCATACTTTTGCTATAATAGGCATCTTTAAAAAGACATTTAAAAGCTATCCCATAAGGGGATCATGGATCTGAGAACTTATAAACGATGATTTGCAGTTAGATTGACTTTTTTAATATACCAATAACTTTGTTAATAATAAATCAATTAATTCAATCAGGCGAGCGCACTTGAATAAATAGCTTGAATAATATTAATTGTAAGCTATTAACCTGGAGTTTTAAGTAATCTTACTTACTAAATAAAAGTAAGATTTTTATGAATGTTTATGATACATAAGAAAATTTACTATGTTGTTGAAAGTCCCGACTCCTTGTCGCTACAACGATAGAAGTCGGGACTTTCCCCTAAAAACATCTAGGAAGACCCTAGATGACAGCCAATCATAATAAAAAGATGCGACTAATTATCAGTTAAGTTTTCTCTATGAGAGGGTAAGCACAACGTAAAGACTTTTACTTTGGGTTTGTTGAACAAGACTTTCACTTAGAGGAAATCTCTGCTGCCTTACAACAAAGCTAATTAGTAGCAGGATTAACTTTATCAATAGTTGTTAAACTGCCATCTTCACCAACTTGCCAGACATCATAGCTGCCTACTACGTCTCCATTGGCATCGATATCTACATTCCCACTAGCTCCTTGGTAGTTAATATCTTCTCCGTTACGTAGTAATTTTAGTGCTTCACAAGGATCGCTAACTTCTGTCCCAGGAGCATTAGCTACTTCTTTAATTTTGCTTTTAATGCCTTCTCCTGTATTAGCATCGGCAGCTTCAGCAGCCAACATTAATAGTACGGCTGCATCCCAACTATGAGGGGCATAAGCCGATACTTCTTGACCAGTTTCTTCTTTCCAAAGAGCAGTAAAATCTTCTAAAGCTTGTCCATCTGCGCCAGGTACAGTACCTAAAGAGCCACCAATAATAGATTTGCCGTCTCCTGTCTTACCAACTTGGCGAACAAAGTCGTCAGAATATACTCCGTCAGTAAGTAACACTGTAACTCCTTCACTCAAACCTTGCTGAAATGCTGATTTTAATAAAACACTACCAGTTTCTGCATACAACACAGCAGCTACAGCATCTGGTTTATTACCAAAAGCTGCTTTCGCTTCACTATCTAAAGTAGCTGCTTTAGGATCGTAGCGAACTGGATTACCCTTAGTGGCAACTTTGCCTCCTAACCCTTCAAAAGCCTGAACAAATTCTTGCTCAAAACCAACTCCATAATCGTTATTAATTACTACTGTGGAAACGTTTTTAAATCCTCGTTTGTTAGCTAGTGTAGCTAAAGCTTGAGCTTGATAGGTATCAGGAGGGGCTGTTCTTGCCCAATAATCGTTAAATTCTCCATTTTTTGCTCTGTTAGTAAATACAGGACTAGTACTGCCTGGAGATACCAACATAACATTATTACGGACAGCTACTTCTACTGCTGCACTAGAAACACTACTAGCAAAAGCTCCAACTACTCCTGCAACTCGATCGACTTCTGCTAATTTAGTCATAGCAGTACTCCCGGCACTAGGATCGGTTTGACTATCTTCATTGATTAGAGTGACAGGATTTTCATTAACACCATCACAAGCATTAATGGTATCTACTGCTAATTTTACGGCTAAGGGCATATTCTGACCAACAGAGGCAAGATCGCCAGTAGTTGGTAATAGTGTCCCCAATTTTAGCCCTTCACCTTGACTTTGACTACCTCCTCCTGCACCAGTATTTTGGCAGGCGGTAGTTAATAAACTTGTCGTTAGTAAAGTCAATGCTAGAGTAATTCTAAAAGTAGAAGTAGGACGAATAGCTTTGTTAGTTCGTTTCATTTTTCCTCTGCTCCTGAGAAACCTAATTGAAATTAGATTCTATCGGTGATTTACTCTGAGCTTAAAATTTTGAAACATTTATTTAATTCAAAAGTATAGTTTGGGTGTTAGTGATTTTTTTTGCTACCCAGAATTCTGACCAATACCTTGAGGGCAAGGCAGAAGATAGAGGGCAGAAGGAAGAAGATTATAAAAATTAGACTCGAAGGCGTATTACTAATCTTCTTAACTTCGTTAACCCAACAATTAAACAAAATCCTGTTAATCGCCAATAAGTTATTATCCTTACTTTCCAGACTGGAAACCCTCGATCGAGTAATTGAAAGCGATCGAGTAGAATGTCGTGTAGCCAATCTTGATATTCTTCCCATTCTTGAGGTGCTTTTTGAGCAAGAGTTTGAGCCATCCAGTTGGCTAGCTTTTCTTCTCCTCTAACTTTAGTACGGACATTTGTTAAAGTTCTTCTTCTAGATAATTTAGATTGGAACAAACAGAAAAAGCCAATGGCTACTAGAATACCAATTAATATTAATGTAACTATACTCAAGCCAAAAGCTAAACTGTTAGATGCTCCCAAGGAGTGAAAAATAAAAGCAAGTCCTAAACCCACTCCAAACAAGACAATTTCCCATAGTAACTCTGTTACTCCCCGCCAAAAAAGTTGAGCGAGTATTTTAAGACTAGCTTTGACTATCCGTAAACTCGATCGCACTAAGCTGGAAAAGCTATTTGTCAGTTTTTTGATAATTATTCCCATTTTGAATAGCAATTGCTCACTGATGTAATGGTTTGGCAGTGCTAAATCCCTACTTTTTTAAAACGCAGGTTTTAGACTTTGTAGGGTTTGCAAAAATTCTTGCTTTTTCTGCACTGCTTCTAATCCTGAGCCTGTGATATTGTAGTAGCGTCTGCGTGCGCCAGTAGTTTCTTCAGGAGCTTCGTCACCCCAACGAGAAGTTACAAATCCACGCTTTTCTAACTTCCGTAAGGTGGGATAGAGGGAGCTAAAACCGATTGTTCTTTCTCCTTTACTGGCTTGAGCGATCGCATTCATAATTTCTAGTCCATAACGCTCACGAAACATTAGTGCGTGGAGGATTGCTTCTTCAATTAAAGTCAAACTTAGTTGATCGTCTTTTTTACGAGTGGGCATATCCAACCGAGTATTTATATTTTATTTTTATAGTATATACATTTTTTGTATATAGTCATGTCAACAAAAATTGATAACACTGATTAATTTTTAGATAATTCATCTTGAGGCTAATCAACCGTAGGTTATATTGATGTAGTTGAAACTCGGCTAGCGAAAAGTCATGTATGGCGGTTTTCACATCAGTGAGGTACACTTCGAGCAACAATTAACCAAAACCAAGATTAGACTATATCTAATGATTCTAAGAACCGCTATGAATTATTTGTTGAGTTGGCCTTAAATTAACCATTACTCCTCCGTCATCATCAGAAGTTACACATAGTCTCTTTATGTAGTTAAAAATTATGAAATTGAAGGGTAAAGATAACAAAAGTCTAAAAAGCCGGTTGTTGATAATCTTAATTAGTGTTTTAACTAATCTTAATTTTCCAGCAGAAAAAACCCAAGCAAGTCCTGATGCCGAACAAAATAGCCCTAAACTACCAAGAGAATTGATTTCGAGGGAGCAAAACAACTCAGAATTAGAGTTCAAATCAGATATTCAACGTTGGCGCAGAGTTCGTTTGGTTCATAGCCTAGAAGAATATAAAGTGATAGTTGACTCTTTAGTATTTAGTCCTAATAATCGGATTCTGATTAGTGGTGGTGGTAGTAATAATCCACAAATGAAATTTTTCTCAGTAGAAACAGGAAAAGAGCTAACAGAAATTGATGCTCATCAAGAGGGAATTTTAGCACTAGCAGTTAGTCCTGATGGCAATACTTTAGTTAGTAGTGGCGAAGATTCGGCAATTAATTTCTGGGATTTACGAACAGGAAAATTCCGATTTACATTAATAGAACACTTTAACAGTGTAACTTCTTTGGCGATCGCACCAAATAATCAAGTTTTAGTCAGTGGAAGCTTAGATGGGATTAGGGTTTGGCGGTTAAATTACTCACCTCAACGTCCTCTCTATACTTTGGCTACTCTCAATAATCCTGTCACTGCCATGGCAATCAACTCTAATAGCTATCTTTTAGCTAGTGGAGATAGGGAAGGAAAAGTACAATTCTGGAATTTAAGAGAGGGGACTTTCATCTCTGAATTTTCTCCTCACCAAGAAAATATTGCTGGTTTAGCTTTTAGTGTAGATGGAAACAGTTTAATTACGGCCAGTGGCGATCGCACAATCAAAATTTGGGATTTAGCATCGGGACAACTGATTAATACTTTAACAGGACATAGAGGGGAAATTAGGACTATTGCTCTTCATCCCAATGGACGAACTTTAGCCAGTGGAGGTAATGATGGCATTATTTTATGGGATTTAGATCGAGGAGAGCTATTAACCAGACTTAGACAACATAAGAATTGGATAAAATACCTAGCATTTAGTCCTGATGGAGAATATTTAGCTAGTGGTGGTTTTGATGCTACAGTCAAAATTTGGCAAAGTATCTTTTCTGGCAGTACTTCTCAATCATCAGATAGCAGTGAGTAATTTAGATCAAACCCATCCCCAAGAAAAACGCGATCGAGCTATAGTCGATAGGTTGCTTCAAGCAGAACCAAGTGATATTAATTTGGTAGAATTGGCTCGCCTACGTATTCGTTATCATAACTTCCCTGGAGCGCGAGATATTCAAAGAGATTTAGACCTGGTGTTGCAACAATGGCAATTAGAGGAAGAAGATTTGTATGCAAAAACTCGCCAAATTCATGCCACAGGCAAAGTATATAGGCAACAAGTTCAAGGACAAGATGAACAGGATTGGAGTTGATCTGTACGGACATTCCATGGAACGTCCGTACAAGAGTTCAAGATACTAAAAAATAGATTAAAGGGGCAAAAGCGATCGCGGGGAGGAAAGATGCCACTCTAATTTTAGTTAGTTCTAGTAAATTAATCCCAATTCCCATAATCATTAATCCTCCTACTCCTGTTACCAATAAAATACGGGGATCATTAGCAGGATCGCTGAGAGTATCGGCAAGTAAGCCAGCAGCTAGAGATAATCCACCTTGATAGATCAACAAGGTTAGAGTAGAAAAACCTACCCCAATACCATAAATATTAGCCAAAGCGATCGAAACAATACCATCCATAGTTGCTTTGAGGGTAAGTAAAGTATTATCTCCTGATAAACCATTGTTAAGACTACCCAGTAAAGTCATAGGGCCTACACAAAAAAGTAAACTACTAGCAACAAATCCTTCGGTAAAAAGTCCTTTACCCCGAAACCTTTTTTTTAACCAGTTACCGACATCTGCCAATCTTTCTTCTATTTGTAATAATTCTCCTAATATTCCTCCTGCTACCATAGCTACTAAGCCGAGAATTGCCCCATCAATTTGTCCTACTTGGACTTTACTCATGCTATTTGTCATACTCAGACCAATCCAGATTGTCAGTAAACCAATACCTTGAGTAATAATTTTTTGTATTTTGACAGAAAGGCGATCGCGTAAAACCAAACCAATTGTAGTTCCTAACAAAACTGTAAAGATATTAATCCAAGTCCCACTAGTCTTCGCCCATAAATCCAATGTCATAGTAAATACTATTGAGAGATACTATTTACTCACCTTAGACCTAGCATATAAATTTATTATTAATTTCTCAGAAAAAATTAAGTAAAGAAAGGTTTAATAAGTGGTAAAGAAAAAATTAACAAACTTCAAACCAAATGGCAAAAAAGTGTTTAAGTTTATTAGCTTTTAGTTTATCTGTGGGATTCGGACTAACAGCTTGTTACCAGAATTCTGCTAACCAAGAATCGAAGAAATTAACTTTAACTGGTTCGAGTACAGTTGCACCTCTAGTTAGTGAAATTGCCAAAAAATTTGAAGCAGAAAACCCAGAGGTGAGAATTGATGTGCAAACAGGCGGTTCTTCCCGTGGTTTGGCTGATGCAGCCCAAGGTTTAGCTGATATTGGGATGATTTCTCGGGCATTAAAAGAGGCTGAAACCGATAAATTTAAAAGCTTTGCGATCGCTAAAGATGGGATTGGGATTATCTTGGAAAGTAGTAATTCCGTTCAAAGTCTCAGCGATCGACAAATAGTAGATATCTACACAGGTAAGATTAATAACTGGCAAGAAGTAGGGGGAACAGATGCTCCGATAACGGTAGTTAATAAGGCAGAAGGGCGTTCTACGTTAGAGCTATTTTTAAAATACTTTGAACTAGAAAATTCGCCAATTCAAGCTGATGTAATTATTGGGGATAATCAACAGGGTATTAAAACTGTTGCTGGGAATAAAAATGCCATTGGTTATGTATCTATTGGGGCAGCAGAACGAGATATTAGTGCAGGTGTACCTCTGCAATTGTTATCAGTAGGAGGAATAGAAGCCAGTACCAAAACAGTACAAAATGGTAGTTTTCCTTTATCTCGTCCTTTAACCCTAGTAACTAAAGAAACACCTTCAGGATTAACTAAAGAATTTATCGAATTTGCCCAATCAGAGAAAGTTCATGACCTTGTGGAAGCCCAAAATTTTGTCCCTATCTCTCCTGAGAAATCGGTGGTCGGCACAAAGATTATCAATATATTTAGAAGAGAAAACAAGAATAAAGTTAAGTGGTTCTCATTATCATCTGCTAGATAATTTGAGATGATTGTCTAGAAATTTTAAGAGTTTTGAGTGGTCGTCGTAATTTTCCTGATTTTTTGAAAAATTCAAATTAATTAAACTGTAAAAGCGATCGCTTTTCTTCGGTATCGGCAAAATTATATTAAACATTTTCAATGGTAAATGTTGAGTGTTCAATGAAATGACTATTTCGTCCTTATCTCCTCTAAAAAGTTGGTTCAAATATCATCAAGATTTACTGTTAGTCTGGATACTCAGGATTATAGCTACGATCGCTGGTGCGATTATGGTCTTGATTTTGGGCTTTTTACTTAGGGAAGCTTTACCTGTATTGCAAGCAGTAGGAATTAAGGCTTTTTTGACCGATAAAACCTGGAATCCTAGTCAACAGTCCTATAATTTAGTACCGATGATTTGGGGAACACTTTTTACCGCTACTGGTGCAGTATTGCTAGCTACTCCTCTGGGGATTATTTCGGCACTTTTTTGCCAGTATTATGCACCTAAAGCGATCGCTAGTGGTTATCGTCGTTTAATTGAACTACTGGCGGGTATTCCTTCGGTAGTATATGGTTTTTGGGGTTTAGTGGTGTTAGTACCATTAATTAATCAGCTTCATCCTCCAGGGACAAGTTTATTGGCAGGAATTCTCATTTTGACTCTAATGATTTTGCCTACTATTGCCCTAGTTGCCGATGCCACTTTTGCGGAAGTTCCTCAAGAATATTTATTGGGTGCAGCAGCGATGGGTTTATCTTCCTGGGGGACAATTTGGCAGATTGTACTTCCTGCTTCTAAGTCGGGACTCTTTACAGGGATGATTTTAGAAATAGGCAGAGCACTCGGTGAAACCATGGCAGTATTGATGGTATGTGGTAATGTAGTGCAAACTCCTGATAGTATTTTTGCTCCTGTTCGCACTCTGACTGCTAATATTGCTCTAGAAATGGCTTATGCTTTAGATAACCATCGTTCCGCTTTGTTTGTCAGCGGGTTATTACTTTTGAGTGTAATTATACTTTTGGCGATCGCAGCAGAATTGGTAAAGTGGGATAGAGTTTGATTCTACTGAAGGGTATGATTTAGCGATTATCCTTTACTCCTATTCTCTTGGTGGGTTGTGATGGTTTAAACTCGATCGTGCGTCAAACCCTTCATCAGCTAGAAGGCGAAGGAAATAGCTTTGAGATGCAACAATCTCCCTCTGCTAGTTCGGGTTTAAATTAGATTAATGTTTGATGATCGTTAATGAGAAACAGAAAGGTATAGATAGAATAATCAGTCTTTTGTTTTGGTTAGTACCGTTGCTGATTACCGCTATTTTTATTTGGATTTTAGGGGATATTATCCGAGGTGGAATAGGACAACTCAATTGGGCGTTTCTGACTACTGCACCCATAGATACAGGAAGACAAGGAGGCATTGCCCCGATTTTGGTTTCTACCTTGCTGATTCTGGGAGTCTGTTTAGTTGTGTCCCTCCCTATTGGCATTGGTACTGCAATTTTGCTGGCAGAATTTACTTCCAATCATAATTGGTTTGGTAGATTAGTCCGTCGTAGTTTAGATGTGCTAGCAGGAGTACCTTCTATTGTCTTTGGTTTGTTTGGTAATGCCTTTTTCTCTAAAACTTTGGGTTTGGGTTTTTCGATCGTATCTGGTGGTTTGACTTTAGCCTGTATGGTGTTACCGATTTTAATTCGTTCTACTGAAGCAGGATTAAGCGCAGTCTCGATCGAATATCGGTTGAGTTCCGCTTCTTTAGGCATATCTCGTACTAGTACCCTGTGGCATTTACTCTTACCCGCAGCTACTCCAGGATTATTAGTCGGTTTAGTTTTAGGTATTGGCAGAGCGATCGCTGAAACCGCAGCCCTTATTTTTACTAGTGGTTACGTCGATCGAATGCCCACCTCTTTATTAGACTCTGGTCGTAGTTTATCGATTCACATTTTCGATCTTTCTATGAATGTTACAGGAGGAGATGCTAATGCTTATGGTTCTGCTTTAGTCTTAATTTTAATTTTATTACTTATTAATGCGATCGCTGCTTGGTTAGCTAGTAAATATAATCGAAGTCTATGAGAAAATTTCTGGAAAATTCTACTGATCATATGGTGACTGATATTCAGTCTTTAATGCAAATCCAACAACTAAGCTTGCGTTACCAGCAAAAACTGGCTTTCCAAGATATTACTCTCTCTATTCCCCAAAATTCTCTTACTGCTATAGTTGGACCTTCAGGTTGTGGCAAAAGCAGTTTTCTCACTTGCCTCAACCGTCTTAGCGATCTAATTCCTGGTTGCACCGTCTCAGGGCATATTCAACTAGGAACGCTAAATATACTTAGTCCTAAAGTGAATACTACTGCTTTGCGTCGGCGCATTGGCATGATTTTCCAAAAGCCTAATCCTTTTCCCCTGTCCATCAAGAAAAATAT
>JBFRWE010000324.1:0-5353 GCA_051439345.1 Xenococcaceae cyanobacterium | reverse complement strand
GGATGTTCGTATTTAATGGTTTTAGTTTTTTTGAAATGCCCTTGGCTGTTGTATTCGACTTTTATTCTTGGAGTATTGGGCTTAAAGCATCCCCAAACAGAATCTTCGCCAGTTAGGATATTTACGCCACTGCACCACCAGCCACCGTTTTCGAGGTGGGCATATCTATACATCCATTTGTCCCTTAACCTGCCATCGTTACGCCTTTCGCTTTGACCAAGTGCGTAAAGTAAATATTCGTGGGGAGAATAACCATTAAGTGAAATTAGGTTGAGAGATGTAAGATATGGGTCGATCTCTGAACCTTTAACCCATTCATGTCTGTGAGAATCAATAATCATCAGAAGCCTCTGTATAAATTTTCGTGGCTTCTACGGTTTCTTCTGTTGATGAAAATTGGTATCCTTAAGGTAAGAAATTTAAATAAAAAACCTTGGTTGAGGTTTTTTGTGAGTCAAGGAAGTTGGTAGCTTCCGTTGCCAGATAGAAGTTGTGAATATCAATTCTCTGCTGAAGACCGCAGAAAGCTTAAACCTTTTTTTTGCCTTAATAATTCCTTTGCCCCTCGTTTAGTTAGAGTTAATGTTGGCAATTCGGTATTTTTAAGAACTTATAATTAGATAATATCTATATTACACACTACCGATTATTTTTTCTAGTTACAAATATTGGATAATAAAGATAAAAACGAGAAAGGTAGAAGAGGAATGAGTAAACAAGGACGTGGAATGAACCCACGAAGTTTAGAAAATTTGCGTCCAAACATCCCACAAATTCACGATGAACCAAAGACAGCAAGGATCAACGCTGTTTTGACTCCTACTGGAAAAAAAGGAGTGCGAGAGCTAGCTGAGCAATATAACCTAAGTCTTTCTGAACTAATCGAGCAGATTGGTCGTGGCGAGTTTGAATTAGTACGGAAAGTTAGTTAGTTATACTCCTCTTCTTCTTAAAAGTTAAAAAATTTACTCAATTAAAACTCTTGCTGTTCGATTGGCGAGATTTGTGTTCGTTCTCGTTTGCTATTTATTGGTTTGATGCTTTCAGTTAGCGAACTCAAATCTTTCGTTTCACCGCCCAATCGAACTTAAAGTTATCTCAAGTCTTTATTCCCTTGAAAGTTAGCTTTCTCTAACTATTGTTCAAATTGAATCAAGGCTTATCAGTCATTACATAACTTTGTTGCACAAGATGTTACCAAAAAGTTGGGCGTAATGTGTGAGGCTATTTTATAGCGCGGAATCATGGAGCAAAGCGCAATGGTGCAGCTACGAGCGAGAGATTTGAGGCTAATGGTTTAAGTTGACCCAATTTTACCACTGATTCTCTGGCTCAGAATCTTATCAATGCAGGAGGACAACATAAGCAATTATATCTGGTTTGGCTCAGAGATCAGAAAGCGATATCCTACCAATTTTCCCGATATAAATATTTTCTTGATGATTTTAAATTCATCTAGTCTTTTAAGGGCGCGAGATACCCTTGGTTGCTTGTATTCAAGGGAACGAGCTAAGTAGGCTTGAGATATTTCTACTGTCTCACCATCAGCGTTAGATAAGAGCAATAGAAGTACTCGATAATCCTCTCCTCGTAGATTTTTATCCAAAGCAATTTTTCTCAGCCAGTTCTTGAGCATTAAAGTGCTTTAATACCATATTTGTTATTTACATATCATCTATGATACTAAACTAAGGTCAAAATCAAGTCAAAAAAACCCCTTTTTTCTGGACTACCAACACCTACCCCTTGGTAGCTGAGAGTATTGATTTATCTTGTTTTTAGCGATTTTAAATTCGTCAAAACCCATCGACTACCCCACGTTACCCCATGCTACCCCGTAGGGTATACCATGGGGTAGCATGGGGTAATTGATTAGGGTAATGGTTAAACTAAGCCGACAAAACTTAGATTAAATGTCTATCGGATTATGGATCGAAAGCTTCTGAAAAAGCTTCTTTAACACTTTTAGTTGATGAAGGTAATGATTCGCTCCAGTCTGAAGTTTTTTTATCAATAGCCCAAGCGATTTCTCCCCTTTTTCTCATGCCAACGCGAGTAAACACAAAACCAGCATCGCTAAATTCTTGTCCATAGCTAGTGATGGTTTTTTGTGCCAATCCCAGTAAATTAGCTACCTCCGAAGTACTCAATAACCAGCCGTTTTGATAAGCTTCTTCTAATTCTCGTAAATAAGTTAGGCGACTACTCGACGCTGGTATAAACCTTTTGACTACTGCTTCGACTACGCTAATTAAAGCGGTAGGCTGTAGGGTAATAGTTGGTTCACTCTGACTTTGAACAGAGACAAAATGGCTTGGTTCTATTTCGGAATTAGAATTGGTAACTAATTGATGCTCTTGTTGTTTGATAAAGTCTGAAGTTACACCACCTTGGTTTAGATGAGCGTGTAGTGCATCTAGTAACTTCAACTCCTTTTCATTAACAAAAGCTTTCCTACCCTGTTTGGTCGGCTCAATTTTTAAATCCTTGAGTCGGTTATATAAATTAGAACGGGCAATGTCATAACGTGAAGGAAGTTGGGAGAGAGGAATTAAATCAACTGCCATGAGAAAATAGAACTGTCCAAGACTGTCCTGGACGAAAACTGCACCTTATTATTAACACATCAATCAGCCTTCGACATAATCAACGTTCGGGCAGAATTCCACGTTTGCGCATAATCGGGGAATTAATCGAGTTGGGTTCTCTACTAAGCATTCAGACATTTAAATTACTGGACATCTAGATGTTTTTAGTTTAGACTCTTATTTTCACATTACCCAAAGGCAATGATTATTACCGTAGCCTCATTTAAAGGTGGAGTGGGAAAAAGTACAACATCATTTCATCTAGCTGCTTATTTTCAAACTTTAGCCCCTACTTTATTAGTCGATGGAGATGCCAATCGTTCGGCACTCGATTGGGTTGCTAGAGGTCAAGTTCCTTTCAAAGTAGTTGATGAGAAACAAGCGGTCAAGTACGCTCGCGACTATGAACATATCATCATTGATACTCCTGCTCGACCTGAACCTGACGAACTAAAAACGATCGCTACTGGGTGTGATTTATTGCTCGTACCCACAAGCCCAGATGCTTTAGCATTAGGAGCAACTCTAAAAATGGTTGATGCGCTCCACGACTTAGATACGGAATATCGTATTTTGCTAACTATTGTTCCACCATTACCCAATAAGGCAGGAGTAGAAGCCAGAGCAGCGATTACAAATGCTGAATTGCCCATATTTCAAGCAAGTATCCGACGATTGGCTGTATTTCAAAAAGCTGCCCTTGAAGGTGTGAGTGTGAATGAAGTTAAAGATTCTTATTCAGGAATTGCCTGGCAGTGTTATACAGATGTAGCTAAGGAGATAGTTAATGACCAAGGAAAATAGGTTTGAAGGATTAATGGGTGCTGTAGGTAAAGGTAAAACAAATCAGACATCTAAACAGTCAAATGTTCAAACATCTAAGACTCGTCAAAAATCGGCTTCTAAATCAAATGTTGAAACATCTAAACAGTTAAATGTTTCAACATCCGAGCAACCAGACATTCAAACAGTCAAACGTTCAGATGCTCAGACATCTAATCAACCAAACATTCAACCAGCTAAAAAAGCCAAAAGTGTTAATCCTGATTACACCAGAACTACAGTTTATCTACCCAAAAAAATGCACAAACAACTTAAGGCGATCGCTCTAGATGAAGAGAGAGAAATGAGCAGCATTGTTGAGGAACTAATTGATACTTGGTTGAGTAATAGAAAGTAAGTGTTTAAGATTCTCGACAATAAACATCTAGACATTTGAATGATTGGATGTTTAAATGTCTAGAATTGAGGAAATAAGGAAGTAATGACATCGATTAATTCTTCTCAACCACTACGAGTCTATGGTTATCACGGTACTAGCCAAAAATCGGCTCAAAAAATTATCGAGCATGGATTTGACGTAAGTACTAATGATTATGATTGGTTGGGAACAGGGGTTTACTTTTTTCAAGATGCACCTGCCCGTGCTTGGGCATGGGCAATTGAGAGATATCCTGATTCTCCCGCCGTAATTAAGTCGCGATTGAGCTTAGAAAATTGTTTGGATTTGCTCGATATTATTTGGTTTCCTTTTATTGGTGAAGCTTACGATTTATTTGTACGCAGTTATCAACAAACCAACATACCCTTACCTCGACAAAATCCTCAAAGATCGAAAGCCCATCGTTTAGACTGTGCTTTTTTTAATTACATAGTCAGAGAGATAATAGAAGCACAAGGGCATTCCGTCAGTGCAATTCGTGCTGTTTTTAATGAAGGAAATCGCATATATCCTAATTCAGCTATTTTCGACCGCGCTCATGTTCAAATTTCAATTCGTAACTTAGCTTTAATCGAAGAATCTTGTTTAATAGAGATAGAGTGAGCCTAAATTATGATCGATCCTAAAAAAGCAGCTAAATTGATTCGTCAACATTTTGAAGAATTAACTACAGAACAGTTTGTGGAAAATCTTCATCGTTCTTGTCCAGAGATATTTGAAGACCAAAAACAATCACATCAAGTTAACACACCTAATTTAATCTCATCTCATCAAGTCAAACCAACAGGCAACAAATAATCAAAACTGAGAAACCAGAGTATTTATTCCCCGTAAATATCCTTTGAGATTTCTGAAAGTCCATCATCAGCATCTTGCAGTGCTTCATATCTGTTCTTGTCTGACCAAGGCATACTGCCACAATCGATGGCTCTGATCAATGAATCTTATTAAATAATGACAGAATCAAGCAACCCAAAATTTTTAGCTACTGATTATTGGTTTTATTATTTCGAGGAAAATGGCAGTGCTGGTGATTTAGACTTATGTTTACAAGAACTAGGAGGTTATATAAGCAACGAAATTGAGTTCGATCGTTTTCTGCTGGATTTGGATGTTTATGAAGAACGTTTCAATTTACTTTGCCAACAAAAAATTCTCAAAGTCAGACAGGAGTGTCTGGAATATGGTCGGGCTTATGGAGAAGATTGGAGCATTATTCATGAAAGTTTGATCTGAAAAGCGACAGAAAAACAGTACTTACAAACTATTATAATGCCGTCTTATCAATCGAACGAAATCATAAGGGTTTCAGCCTTTTGTTCCTCATAAGTTTAGCTTAAGCGTACATCTATACCAATTTAACAGTAACCATTTCATCACCCTTCCAGCGATAATTCCCCGAAATTTGCATTTTGTGGAATAGACCCTAAGCTTGGTACAATACTTCTATGAAAGTAGCAGGAAACGGGCAAGGGAAAGTTTTAACCGCGAATGAGTTAAAGCGGTTATTTAGCGATGGATTTGTTAGCGATCGTGATAGAGC
>JBFRWE010000323.1:0-7271 GCA_051439345.1 Xenococcaceae cyanobacterium | reverse complement strand
TTGACATCCTCCTGCGCCAGAGACGCAGGATTCCTAAGAATCCAAGAGGCTCGGAGGCAGCTAACTGCTAGACCTACTACTTTCTGTAAAACTGATGTTTCGCTCCCGTCCAAACTCGCGCGTGCTTTAGGCGAGGAAACCTCGCCAAGTTCGCTCGTCAAAACATAAGCAACTTACTCGATTTCGTAGCAACCAGGCACTGTCAAGGCAACCCTAGACCGTCACTCATTACTGAGATTCGGCTTACTTGTACGGCTGCGCTAAAGGTTTTACTCAGTCTACGACTCAAGACTGAAACCACATACCTTTATTCTGCTTTCAAGGTACAAAAACTAGCATCGTCCGCAGAGGCTTTCCAGCTTGCCACTAGTTTGAACTCATTAGAGCTAACAAGACTATTGTACAACACTCAGAAGCTATATACTGCAAAGCTTTCGATTCATAAACTTATATATTTTGTCAACATAATTGGAGGTGCGCGAATTCCCCTGCTCGCTAAAAGCGAGAGTCCCCTTCGCGCAAATACATGATGGAAAGATCTGGTAATTATTTTTTTCTAAATTCTAAATTCTAAATTCTAAATTTGCCTCACCATATGATTTTTACGCCTAACCGAACAGTATTGGGCAGGGATTATCTTATCAAGAGGTTAAAGAAAAATTTCCCAAGGTTTATAATTCTTGGCAAGAAACACCTCATCTTTTTACTCTCGATCGCTACTTTTAAGAAATGGTATTAGATCGATATCACTCACTTATTATTAGTTAAATCATACAAAGAGCATTTTTATGAAAGTATCTTGGATTTAATTAAGTCCTACAAGATTACGAGTAAAAATGCAAAATAATCAATTTAAAACTAATAAAAAACAATTCCAAAATGATTGGTATTTTCTCCCTACTTTATTAAGCGGTTTTGCTGGAGTTACTATTGGTGTAGCCATCGGTAATGCTCTTGGTTGGATTTAACTATAGCAGTTTTCATAATGGTGAGGTACACTAACCGTTGGTTTTAGGCAATAGGCAATAGGCAATAGTAATATGTATCTCATCTAATTGAGAAACGCTATACACTTAATCCATATATTACTTGTTTTCAACCAGGTATTTCTTTGATTAAAGATAAGTTAATTATTTCATCTGTTCTTGATATTATATTAATCTTGTTTGTCTTAGATATTATATAAATAATGCATAGAAATTCTTAGACTAGATGAATGCACACAGATGAATACGCATACAAAGCCGATCTTGAAAACAATAAGATTGATGAAGTTAATTTTTTCTCTACTATTGATTGGAATAAGTTAGCAACTAAATATGAGCAAGAATATCAATCTTTTAGAGTCGCAGAACCTAAGAGTAATTATGATTATCAATCTTTAGGAAGTCCGCGAATACCGTCTAAACTTAAATTAAGAGATTATCAAAGACAAGCAGTAGCTAGTTGGTTTCGTAAGCAAGGAAGAGGTACGCTAAAAATGGCTACTGGTAGCGGTAAAACCATCATTGCTTTAGCGATCGCCACAGAACTTTATCAACAGATTGGGTTACAAGTTTTATTAGTTGTTTGTCCTTATCGCCATTTAGTTACTCAGTGGCAAAGGGAATGTAACAAATTTAATTTACAACCGATTCTTGCTTTTGAAAATGTATACAATTGGCAAGAGCAATTATCAACACAATTATATAATATTAAATCTGGCAATCAATTTTTTTTAACAATTATTACTACTAATTCAACTTTAATCAAAGAGGGATTTCAATCTCAACTTAAATTTTTTCCTGCTAAAACTTTAATAATTGGAGATGAAGTTCATAATTTAGGTGCTACTAAAGTAGAAGTTAGCTTACCACGCAATATTGGTTTGCGCCTTGCTCTTTCGGCAACCCCAGAACGCTACTACGATGATGAGGGTACAGAGGCAATCTTTGCTTATTTTGGTAAAATTTTACAGCCAGAATTTGGTTTGGCGGAGGCAATTAGACAGGGAGCATTAGTTAGTTATTTTTATTATCCTATTTTCGTTAAGCTAACTCCTGCTGAGTCTTTAACGTATGCCAAATTAACTAAAAGAATTGGTTGGGCTTTAAGTAAAAATGAAAAACTAGATAATAATACTTTAACTTCTCTACTCGTTAAGCGATCGCGTTTAATTGGTGCAGCAGCAAATAAATTGACTATTTTAAAAGAATTAATGAGCAAAAGATTACATACCAGTCATACTCTTTTCTATTGTGGTGATGGATACGTAGAAAATTATGAAGCAGATTATCATACTCAAATAGAAGCAGTTACACGCATATTAGGTAAAGAATTAGGCTATCGGGTTAATACTTATACTGCCAATACACCTTTAGCCGAAAGAGAAAGGTTAAGACAGCAATTTGAACGAGGAGAATTACAAGGTTTGGTAGCTATTCGTTGCCTAGATGAAGGAGTAGATATTCCCGCAATTAAAACGGCAATTATTTTGGCAAGTACTAGTAACCCTCGTCAATTTATTCAACGTCGTGGCAGAATTTTACGTCCCCATCCAGGGAAAGAGCGAGCAACTTTATTCGATATGATTGTTATGCCACCAGACCTCGATCGAGAAACTTGGGAAGTAGAAAAAAACTTATTACGTAAAGAGTTAATTAGATTTATTGAATTTGCTGAGTTGGCTGTTAACGCAGAAGAAGCAATAAATAAGTTATTAACTATTCAAGAAAAGTATGGATTGAATATTGTTAATGGCTAATTGTTGATGGTTGATTGCTGATTGAAAAATCTGATTTTGGCATTTCTGGCAAGCTTATATCTGGAAAATATCTTTCTATTAATAAGTTTAAATAATGGTGAGCAAAAGCTACTACAATAATGGGCGAGATAAAGATTTGTAATTACAGGAGTCAACAACGGAATTTAAGTATTGACGATTCTGCTTTCACTTTTGTCTAAACTTAAGACTATATTATCCTTTAGTTTGAGTACATATGACCCATACCGACATTGCCAATCACTTAGAAATAATGGGTTCTCGTCAGTTCAATAGCTGGCTAAGAGAACAGAAAATTAGTCTGGCTTTTACTACTTATCAAGCAGGTAAAATTTTCTTGATTGGTTTACACCCCTTAGGACAGTTATCAATTTTTGAGCGTACTTTTAATCGAAGTATGGGTTTATGGGCTACTCCTCAAACTTTGTGGATGAGTTCTCTTTATCAATTATGGCGATTTGAAAACGCCTTGACAGACAAGCAAGTCTATCAAGGCTACGATCGCCTTTATGTTCCGCAAATAGGTTATACAACGGGAGACTTAGATATTCACGATCTTGCCATTGATAGTGAAGGAAAAGTTATCTTTGTCAATACTCTCTTTAGTTGTTTGGCAACAGTAAGTCAACAGCATAGTTTTATTCCGTTATGGCAACCAACTTTTATCAGTAAACTAGCAGCAGAAGATCGATGCCATCTCAATGGTTTGGCTATGGAAAATGGTTATCCTCGCTATGTAACTGCCGTAGCACAAACTGATGTAGCTGATGGTTGGCGCGATCGCCGACGAGATGGAGGCTGTATCATTGATGTTAATAGTAACGAAGTAATTGTTAGTGGTCTTTCTATGCCTCACTCCCCCAGGGTATATAAAAATCGTCTGTGGGTATTAAATTCCGGTACTGGTTATTTAGGTACTGTAGATTTAAAAGACAATAAATTTGAACCGTTAACTTTTTGTCCAGGCTATCTACGAGGACTTGCTTTTGTTGATAACTTTGCCATAGTTGGTCTTTCTAAACCAAGAGAAAATAAAACTTTTTCTGGTTTATCTCTAGACGATAACTTACGGGCTAAAAATGCCGAAGCTCGTTGTGGGCTAATGGTAATCAATCTTAACACAGGAGATATTGTTCATTGGCTAAGGATTACAGGGATTATCCAAGAATTGTACGATGTAGCGGTCTTACCAGGAGTTGAGCGACCAATGGCATTAGGTTTCAAGTCAGAAGAAATCCGTCGTACTATTACTATTGGTTCTTGAGGGAGAGACTAAGGAGTTAGTTAAAACAAGTTTTTCGAGTCGATTCTGCAAGTTTTTAAACAGTTTTAGCTGCAATATAAGTTTTATTGTCAAAAACCTACCCTTGTGAGCATCCCCATCCTCCCTATCTCCCTAAACAAGAAGTATTGCTACCTCAGATAAATTTAATATTTTTTTTGTTCACTCTGGTCTTCTTTTTTTGGTAACGTATCATACAATTGCGTTGCCCATAGTCATATATACCAATTAAAAGCATTGTGATTATATGTCTTTGTACATATAAAATTCTTGAACTCAAGGGTGTTTACTAAAATAATAAAGTTAGAGTAATGTCAAAACTAGGAAGACGAAAATTTTTATTATACGGTTCGGTAGGTCTGGGAACTAGCATCTTATTGAAAGGCTGTGCTAGTAGCGAAGAAACCTCTACTTCTACGACGGTAGATTCTTCTGGTGGTACTACTGTGAGTGATAGTGGTGGAGACACCATTAAAGTAGGTATTCTACACTCTTTAAGTGGCACTATGGCTATTAGTGAAACCACTGTGGTAGAAGCAGAAAAGCTAGCTATTGACGAAATTAATGCTGCTGGTGGCGTTTTAGGGAAACAAATTGTTGCTATAGAAGAAGACGGTGCTTCTGATTGGCCTACTTTTGCGGAGAAAGCTCGTAAGCTGATTGATAAAGATAACGTAACCACGGTATTTGGTTGTTGGACTTCTGCTAGTCGTAAAGCAGTTTTACCAGTGTTTGAAGAGAAAAAGCATATGCTTTGGTATCCTGTCCAATATGAAGGACAAGAATGTTCTCAAAACATTTTCTATACTGGTGCTGCACCCAACCAACAAATTGAGCCAGCAGTAGATTGGCTACTGGCAAATAAAGGCAAAGAATTTTTCTTAGTTGGTTCGGATTATGTTTTCCCCCGTACTGCCAACACCATTATTAAAGAACAACTAAAAGCTAAAGGTGGCACAACTGTAGGAGAAGACTATCTTCCTTTGGGAGATACAGAAGTTACTCCCATTATCACTAAAATCAAAGCAGCTTTGCCTAATGGTGGAGTAATTTTTAATAGTCTCAATGGTGATAGTAATGTTGCTTTCTTTAAACAGTTAGAGGGTGCAGGATTATCACCTGATAAATATCCAGTTATGTCTGTGAGTATCGCTGAAGAAGAAGTAAGACAAATTGGTAAAGACTATCTAAAAGGACATTACGCATCTTGGAACTATTTTCAAACTGTAGAAAGTCCCGCTAACGAGAAATTTGTAGAAGCTTTTAAAGCAAAATATGGGGAAGACAGAGTAACTAACGACCCTATGGAAGCTGCCTATATTATGGTATATCTCTGGAAACAGGCTGTAGAACAAGCGGGGACTACTGACTTAGAAGCGGTACGTAAAGCAGCTATTGGTCAGGAATTTGATGCCCCAGAAGGAAAAGTTAAAATGCTTCCCAATCATCACATCTCTAAGACTGTCAGAATTGGTCAAGTAAGAGATGATGGTTTATTTGATATTGTCTGGTCAACTGAGAAACCTCTCGATCCCATTCCTTGGAATCAGTATGTACCACAAACTAAAGGTTATGCTTGCGACTGGACCGATCCCAATAAAGGCGGTAGATACAAAATAGAAAAAACCTAAGTAGTGTGAGTTTGGAGTTCGGAGTTCAGAGTTCGGAATTCTGAATTCTGAATTTTTAGAGAGGGGGGAAATTCAAATACTCAAATCAGTTATTAGTATTGATGAGTGTAACCCTTTTCTAATCGATCTTTTTAATATTTTTAGGTATAAACTTAACAAGTGTCAGCATTAATAGAAGGGCTATTTAACGGAATCAGCATTGGTTCAGTGTTACTAATTGCTGCTTTGGGATTAGCAATTGTCTTTGGACTAATGGGAGTTATTAATCTTGCCCACGGTGAGTTAATGATGTTAGGAGCATACACAACTTTTGTGGTGCAAAATGTTTTTAAACCTTTGGGTGAACCCTGGTTTGAGCTTTACATTCTCTTTTCTCTGCCAGTCGCATTTATAGTATCTGCCTTATTTGGTTTAGCTTTAGAAAGGGGAGTAATTAGATTTCTTTATGGACGACCGTTAGAAACTCTTCTCGCTACTTGGGGTGTAAGTCTAATCTTGCGTCAATTTGTCCGTAGCGTTAATTGGCTGTTGGCGATAAGTATTGCAGTATTTTGCCTGTGCTTCTTCGGTGGTATGGCGATTCTTAAACGTCGTTCCCATTTGGAAAGAATTAGAAATTGGGCAATTACCATTTTACTAGTTGTTTCTAGTGCAATTTCGATCGCGCTGGGATTTTTAATTAATCAAGTTGGTCAAGCAGCATTAATTAAGCCTTGGTTTAGTGCCAGAAATGTAGATGTAACCGCACCAACTTGGTTGCGGGGAGGCTTAAAAATTTTAGGCTTTCAAATGCCTTATGCCCGTCTATTTATTATCGCTTTAACTATTGTTTGCCTGATTGGAGTTTATTGGTTTTTAAATCGTTCTACCTGGGGTTTAAGGATTCGGGCAGTAACTCAAAATCGCAGTATGAGTGCTTGTTTAGGGATACCCACAGCTAAGGTAGATGCCCTGACTTTTGCCCTGGGTTCGGGACTTGCTGGTGTCGCTGGTTGTGCGGTTAGTTTGCTTGGTTCAGTGGGACCAAATACTGGTCAGAACTATATTGTCGATACCTTCATGGTGGTTGTTGTTGGTGGTGTCGGTAACTTATTTGGTACGGTGGTCGCTGGTTTGAGTATTGGTATCATTAATTATCTGATTGGTTCAGGTACTTTGGCATTAATATTTACTTCCACAGAAAGTTTAAAACCTCTAGTAGATTTCTTCCTCTTTTTTGCTACTAGCAGCATGGCAAAAGTGATGGTTTTTGCAATAATTATTGCCTTTCTACAAGTTAAACCTGCTGGACTTTTTCCGCAGAAAGGACGTACTGCTGAATTGTAAGCTGAACTATTGTAGGGGCGGGTCGCGAACACCCCCTACAAATAAACAAAAATATTATGAATATTTATATATATAAAAAAAAACAAAATCGAAGAAAAAGATTAATTTTATAGGGAATTATTCTATCAATCTCATTTTATTTTTAGTTGATCTATTGTTGGTGGGTAGCGATAACCGCCAATAATACTAAACTAATAGATTATTAATATTGATATATATAAAACTAAACAAAATCGACGAAAACGATTAATTGAAGCGGGAATTATTCTAG
>JBFRWE010000322.1:0-15375 GCA_051439345.1 Xenococcaceae cyanobacterium | reverse complement strand
AGCTGGTCTTTGACTGCCAGCACTGGGTAATCCAGTGACAGCTAATTTAGAATTGAGTAGTGCGACAAATTTTGTACTCATAACCTAGATTAGAATCCAACGTCATTTATGCGTTGGAGAAGTCAATTCCACGGTCTGGAAGCCCTATTTTCTCATAAAATCCAGAGCATAAATCAAAAATCTTGGTTATTTTCGCTCTAAGCTTTTAAGCTATTTTGACTTTTTTTCTGAATAATAAACTGATTAGCATAAAGAGCTTTAGGCAGGGTACTCCACTTATCCTGAACTGACGATAAAAACCGCTCTATCCCCAACCGAGGATTTTTATCTTGACTATGGCGATTATTATTATCATAGTCATTAAAGAGAATTAAACTGCCCCCTTTAGCTAAATTCCAGGCTAAGCTAGCATTCTTTTCAGCGCGAGTAGTAAGTTTACATTTATCTTGCAGTATCACTACATCAAAAGTTTCAGCTTCAAGGGAATTAGCTAGTTTATAAATATTTCCTGTTAGTCGTGTTACTTTTTCTGCTGCTTTGGTTTTAGGTAAATTAGTATCTAGTTGCTGGCTGTTACTCTCTTGAATGTAGGTTAATTGGGCTGAAGGATGAGTCAAGACCTTATCAAGTAACCAGCAGACACTCATATCTTGTTCATTACCAAGCAGTAGAATATGGATTTGGGGCTGATTAACTAGAGGTTGGAAGCAAGATTCCCAAGTAGCAATACGATAACTAAAATTATCACGAGCAAAAGAGTAGTCATTAGTTTGACATTCTTGCCAGCCTTTTAAAGCACAAGCTTTCTGAAGACTAGCAGCAGCTTCTACTAATTGTCCTTTTTGCCGTAAAGCATTACTCAGATGATTGTAGACCCAAGGATATTCTTGAACAAGATTAATAATAGCGTGACAAGTAGCGATCGCCTCATCAAATCTTTTGAGTTGAATAAAAGTTCTGACTAAATCGCGGTAAGCTGAAGCAAAATCAGATTGTAGTTTAATCGCTTGTCTAAAAGCTACAATAGCATCTTCGTAGCGTTTTTGTTTAAGGTAAATAGTACCTAGCTTATGATGTGCTTTAGCATAAGTAGGGTCTTGCTCAAGTATTTTCTGATAAATAGCGATCGATTGGTCTAACTTACCTTTTTGCAGCCAAATTTCTCCTAAATGGTACTCTACTTCTAATAAACTACCATTGCTACGCTCTTGCGCCCTTTGATAACAAGTAATAGCCTTCTCTAACTGACCATGAGCTTGCAGAAATCTACCTAAGCGATGATAGCCATGAGCATTAATGAGATTGGGACTTAAATTAGCTGCTTCATACCAGTATTCTATTTCAGTTTCTTTTTCTCCGAGATGACCATAGACTTGTGCTAAGAAGGAGTAAACTTTGGCAGATTTTGGTTGATATTGTAGTCCATTTTTTAAAGAGGCGATCGCCTTATGCCAGTTTTGCTCGCCAATGTGTAGTTGTCCTAAATAAGAATATATTTCTCCCTTATTAGGTTGACTATCTGAAGCTAAAGAATGCCATTGGACAGCTTCATTAAATCTCCCCATTCCTTGTAGGATATTACCTAAATCATGACAGGCTTGCTGCAATTTTTCTAATTTTTCTTCTGAATTATTTAGAGCCTGTTCACAATCATGAATCGCTTGGATAAGATAATTAGAGTTGACCATCAAAGTATTAAAAATTAATTGCTGAATTTACTTTAAAATGAGAACTTAATTTGATTATTAGTATAATAGCAATTTAATTATTCAAACCTGCAACTTTTAAAATTTTATATAGAGAGTTAATATTGACCAAGATATCTTCTATTAAAGAATTTTGATACATCAAATTTTTTAAAGGGTAACAATCAAAACTTTCTCCCAAGGAATAATAATGTTCTAGTTGTAACTGTTGACTTAAAATCCAATAATCTGTCCTAACATAATTGGGAGAAAATAATTCTACTACCACTGCCCCTGGACTACAAAAAACTAGATTAGTTAAACTAGAACCGTGAGGAGAAATAATTGCTTCTGCTCTCGCAAACAAAGATACTTGCTCTAAAACCGATAATTCTTCCAGTAAAACTGTTTGAAAGCCAAATTGACTAACAACATCAATCACCTGTTTTTCATTAACGACTATTCTACCCCTTGCTTGGGATCGACTAATATAAATCCGTTTGGGAAATTTAGCTTGTTGACCCTTGATTGCAGACAAAAAAGTCTTGCGTAAAAAAGTAATTGTTGACTTAGGTACCCAGTCTAAATGCCCTGGAAAAGAAGGAACAATTAATTCTTCTGCTTGAATATAACTGTGGCGATCGCTGATTTTGATTTTGCTGGCAGGAATACCCAAAAAATCAAGAGTTTCTTTTTGAAAATTTCGATCGATATTATTAACTATAAACCAATCTATTTTTTCTAAATCTATGCCACTACGACGGAGTATATCTAGCCGAGGGAGGATGTCGATCATCCAGTGGTAGTATACATGACCAGCTAATCCCGATAACACAACTACTTTTCCGGCAATTTTTTCTAGGGG
Organism: Xenococcaceae cyanobacterium; assembly: GCA_051439345.1. Lineage (GTDB taxonomy): Bacteria > Cyanobacteriota > Cyanobacteriia > Cyanobacteriales > Xenococcaceae > JASJDJ01. The sequence continues at coordinate 12,825 of JBFRWE010000322.1, read as the reverse complement.
AGGTATAGTTTCTAGCGTAAATATGGTGTGGTTATTTTTTTCTTGTTCAGGACAGCCTGGAAGATACCAAGGATAATAGCGAGAAAGGTCGCCTAAAATGTAGTTATCAGGAGTAATAATGGCAATAGCATTACAAATTAACCAAGAGTTCTTTTGTGGTGCAATCCAAGCTTTTCCTGCTGAGATTTTAACCACAAAGGGGGAAGAAGAATCAATGGGTGGGGATTGAGAAAATGAGCATTTATATGCTTTTTGCCCTATTTGTACTGGTTCAAAATAACTAATTAACTTGCTCATACAAGCAGAACAATTAACCCCACCACACTTACTCTTGAATTTAGAAGCAGAGGAAGAAATGAATTCAGATTGTTTATGTCGGAGCAATTCTGGCTCTATTGGCTTACGGGAGCTAGGAATTGATGTCATTTCTACTAATGACCAATCAAGGTGGAAATAGTCAAAGTCTTCTATTTCCGCATCTCTTACCCAATCGATAGTACGATAGTATATACCTTTCGGCAATGTACGTAATTTTTCATCAGAGAGCAAAAAATTAGGCAGTTGTTCCCAGTTATGTTCTGAACCTTCTTCTTCTATTTGGTGCTGCCAAGCAGTTTCGTAGTAATCAATAGCTTGTTCGAGCTGCTGTCGTTGTTCCAGCACTTTTCCTAGCTGAAAACAGATTTTAGTATGATGTGGTTGTAGAGCCAAGCCCATCTGATAAATAATTATTGCTGCATCGAACTTCCTTTGCTTTGCCAAACAATTACCCAGACGCAAGTATAGTTCCACTTCATCTGGTTTAATTTGCAAGGCTTTTTGATAATAAACTTGTGCTTGTTTGATCCCTCCATAAGCAAATAGACTATCTCCCCAATACAAGTGAGTTTGCCAAAAATAAGTCAAGATTTGTGAGTAATTTAGTTTGTTGCGTATAGCATTTAAAAATTTAGCACAGGAGATTTGAGCTTGTTCGAGCAAGCCTTCTGGTTGTAGTAATTTTGCCTTTTGACAGTAAGCGTTAACAAAATCAGGTTGAATAGTAATCGCAGCATGAAAATAATCTATGGTAAGTTCTAAATTATTGTGCATAAATAAGGCTTCTGCACAATGACTATAAGCCCGAACATTATTTGGTTCTAGTTTGATGACTTGTTGGAAACAATCAATAGCTGCGGGATAATTTCTTTGCTGTTGCCATAATTTTCCCAAGTTATAATGAGCCAGAGCCATATCTGGTTCTAGAAAAATAGCATTTTCAAACTTAGCTAATGCTTCTTCTGGCCGTTGATTAAGCCATAATAATTGACCAAGATTATTGTGTAGAACTGCCCAAGTTGGGTCAAATTTTAGTCCTTGTTGATAAATTTCGATCGCAGCAGCAAACTTTTCTTGTTTGACCAGAGTACTACCTAAGTTACTATAGGCTCTGGTATTATGGGGTTGAAGCTTGAGAACTTGACGATAGTTGGCGACCGCTTTTTCCAGTTCTCCTCGTCGATCGTATAATACTCCTAAATTAAAATATGCTGGCACATAATCTGCCTGAAGAGCAATAGTTTTTTGATAGCTTTTGATTGCTTCTTCCCAATCTTCTAGCTGATGAAAGATAACAGCTAAATTGTATTGCAGATCTGTCCAGTCAGGTTTGAGAGCCAAAGCTTGCTGATAATGCTTAGCTGCTTTTACTAACTCTTGCTGTCTACTGTATAATAACCCTATTTCTGCATGAATATCTGGTCGATTATTGTCACTAACCAGTAGTTTTTCGTAAATATCTATTGCGTCTTGGGGATTTCCTAGACCAACTAGAGCTTTCCCCCAGAAATGATAAACTTCTGTACGTTGAGGATCTTCCTCTATGGCTTGCTTACAGATGGCTACAACTTTACCCCACTGTCTTTTAGCTAGATAGGACTTGATGGTTTCAGTGGAAGTTTCACCGCTCATAAGATCGATCGTAAACCAGGACTAACTCAACTATTGGTTGTCTCTAGATTAACCTAAGATATCAAACTTTAGTGCAATAAACCCACGGTTTGAGCCGTGGGTCAAGCCTAAATTCCAAATTAAGAAGATCTTTATGGAACTAAAGTTCCGATAATTTACAACAATACAACGCCAACTTATTGTCTAATTTTGTACAATGGCTTAAGTCGGCTGTTAATAGAAGGAGTTTTTTAAGCTGCAAAGGAGCGCGTTAATTGCACCCCTAAAACAATCTCATTCAAGATAACTCTCATCTATTTCAACTCAGTCAGATTAAAACCTAACTAGAAAAGTTCATAATCTTCGTCACCATCTGCATTATCAATGGTGATGTCAAGATTTTGGTCTAGTTGGATAACTTCCTCATCTCCCACAGACACTATACCAGTAGAACGATCATAAGAGACATCAGCATCTGCACCAACTCCTCTAAGAACAATGACATCTTCAATGCTGCCATCTAATCCTTGAGTAAAGTCAGTGATTTTATCGATTCCTTCTCCAAAATCTTCAGAGAAGAATTCAAATACGTCTGTGTCCTTACCACCAGTAAGGATATCTGTCCCAGAGCCACCTCTAATAACATCTGAACCAGCACCACCGAAGATAATGTCATTATCGTCGCCACCGGAGAGGACATCATCCCCACCAGCACCAACAATAATGTCATTCTGTAGACCGGCGTCGATAAAATCGGCTCCATCGCCGCCAATAACGGTATCACTACCACCTACGGGTGGCTCGTTAAAATCACTTTCACCAATAGTAAAAAAGTTTGTTTGACCATCCCGCCCTATAAGTCTCAAACCACCATTTTCATCTTGTACTTCAAAAAGTGGATTCGAGCTATCTTCTAGAAGAATACTAGACATTAAAGTTCCCCTCTTGTTTGACTTTAATTTGACCTACTGTTTTACGAAAACATTAAATTAACTTCATTAAAGCAACAATATTTGGAAATGGCAATAACTAAATTGACTTTTTTGAGCTTTTGTATACCAACTTACAAATAGACAAATAGAGCTTTCTTGATGTTAGAAAAACCCATGTTTCATTTCAATTATGTAAAGTTTGTCTGCTAGCTTCATCTAAACTTCATAATCAATTTAAGCATTACTTAAATTTAGTGGTACAGGTAACATCTAATTAAAAAATAGTCTTTTTTAATACATTTTTTATCAAAAACACTAATCTAAATTATTTAATGATGATAAAAATAAACATATATAGTAAGTATAATCACTATTCTTATTAAATTCGACATTATTTAATGATGATAAAAATGAACATATATGGTAGGTATAAATCACTATTCTTATTAAATTCGATTTAAGTTCAAATTAATTTTGAAATAATTTTTGGGGTTCAGAGATATTCAACTAAAAAATATTTATTAAAGTAAGAGTTTTCACGGAGATATTTGTTTTTCGGATCGAACAATCCTAAAAAATTCTTGAAATATTTTACAGAAAAAAGATCAATTCAGTTACTATTCAGGCTGACATCTGAGAAGAACCAGTGACAGCAAATTAATGGCCAATAGTAAACTACAATCAATGAAAATAAAGCATATTATTTCAGGTATTTTTCCGCTTGCTTTTGTCTTAGGATGGAATTGTCTGACTGCCAAATCAGTTGATGCAGCTACCTTAAATTTCACCTATACTCTCGAATCTGCTGAAACCATATCTGGTAGTTTCGATGGGGATATTGCTGCTGACGGTAATGAAGTAGAGAATCTCCGTAATTTCACGGCAGTGTACTCAGGAGAACCTAGTGTCACCTTTGACACTTTGCAAGTCGGTGATTTTTTCACTATAGACCTTTCCGAATTTCAGCTAAATGGAACGTCAAGCTCTTCACCAGAAGCTAGGCTTCTCGCTGTTAGAGGAAGCAATGGTGTAGAAGATATTAGTGTGTTTTTTCCAGAAACAGCTAATTCTCAAGTAATTAATGATGCTGACACCGTTATTGTTGATAATAGATTGAGTGTGACTCTAGTAGGGGGAGAAACTACTCCTGAACCTGGAATAACATTGGCACTAACTCTCTTAGGTGGTTTTGCTGGTTGGCAAAAACTACATAAAAAACAAGTATCATCTTCCTAAAGGAGGATTATAAATTGTTCAATATATAGTTAAGATAGTTAGCTGATAGAAGAGATGTAGTTTATCTACATCTCTTTACTGTTATTAAATCTTCATCAATATCGAGATAGTGAAATTATGGTAGGTACTGCTGCTCAACCAACAATAAGCGTGATTATTCCTACTTATAACTGCGATCGATATATTGCTCAAGCGATCGATAGCGTCTTAGCCCAAAAAGACTGTGAGTATGAAATCATTGTAATCGATGATGGCTCTACAGATAAGACTAGAGATGTATTACAGCCTTACAATCATCTTATTCGTTACATCCTCCAGAAAAATCAGGGAGTAGCAGCAGCAAGAAATAGAGGCATCGCTGAAGCAGAAGGAGAATTAATTGCTTTTCTAGATGCAGATGATTATTTTCTACCTAGTAAATTAGCTGCTCAAGCAACCATCTTTGCCAAACGACCAAACTTGGGTATAGTCCATAGCGGTTGGGAAAGAGTAAGCTCCCAGGGAAAAAAGCTCTTAGAAGTCCGTCCCTGGGAAAAATCCCCTCAACTTAATTTAGAAGATTGGTTACGCTGGAGACCAGTACTTCCTAGTGCGATGATGTTTCGTCGCGAATGGCTTGAGTATGTAGGCGGTTTCGATTCCCGATTTCCTCCTGCAGAAGATACAGAATTAGTTTTAAGATTAGCTCTTCAAGGTTGCCAATCTGCTTGGCTAAAACAAGTAACAGTATGTTACAGACAGCATGAGCAGAGTGCTATGCATAAGGGTTTACCCCAGGCTCACTCTTTAACGGCAGTGATTGATAATTTTTTTGAACAACCCAATCTACCAGAAAAGATTCGTCTCATGGAACATTCTGTTCGCTATCTTAATTTTGTCTGGATTGCTTGGTATTTGCACTATACCAATCATCCAACTGAAATGGCGGAGTATTTAAAACAGGCTTGGTATTATACTCCTCTATCTCCCTTAGAAACAGTAATTAATTGGAGCGAATGTTTTGCCGAGTTTTCCCACAATTGGGGTGTTAAGTTCGATGCGAATAAGTTGGCTACATCCCAGGAATGGCAATCTCTAGTTAAGTGGGTGATTAAAGCCACAAGCAAAATTGATTTGATATAGTGGTTAGGATATTTACCGAAAAGAAAGTACCCCAAAAAGTAGGGTGTTGCACAATTAGTTTTTAAGTGCCCTGCTGAGTTGAAAGTTAGTTTGCCCATCTTACAAGGTATCAGTTTGCTCAGAAATCACCTTAGCACTCTAGTTAAATAAAACAGATTAGCTGGATGTATTAGATAGTAAAAATCACTCATGACTATTGCTCGTACGATTTGCCTTGGATTTCTTGCTGTTATTGCGGTGGGAACTTTACTATTACTTATGCCCTTTGCTACTAGCAATGGTAGTTGGAATAATCCCATTGTTGCTTTATTCACTTCTACCTCTGCCGTCTGCGTTACAGGATTAGCTGTGGTTGATACAGGGAGTTATTTTTCTTTTTGGGGAGAGTTAATTATTCTCTTATTAATTCAGATCGGAGGATTTGGTTATATGATGACTACTACCTTTCTAATGTTGTTACTAGGGCGCAAATTCGATCTTAGTCAAAAATTTGCCATTAAAGAATCTTTCGATCGACCTTTTTTGCAAGGAAGTACAAATTTAGTACGCTCAATTATGGCTACTACCTTGGTATTTGAGCTTATTGGCGTTATTTTAATGCTCAATGTTTTTTCCTCTGAGCATGGCTTAACTAGAGGATTATGGTTAGCGATTTTTCACAGTATCAGTGCTTGGAATAATGCAGGATTTAGCCTTTTTTCTGATAGCTTAGTTGGCTATAAATCATCTTGGATTATTAATGTAGTTATACCAGGATTAGTTATTTTCGGAGGTATTGGTTATCAAGTAATCATTGAAATGTACTTGTGGTTATCCGATCATTTTCAAAGAAAACCAGAAAGATTTTGTTTTTCTCTAAATTTCAAGGTGGTTACCAGTACTACTTTGATTTTGTTAGTAGTAGGTACTCTGGCATTTTTCTTAACAGAATTACATAATCCTGCAACTCTTCAAGAGTTAAGTTTACAAGATAAATTTTTGGCTGCTTGGTTTCAATCTATGACTACCAGAACTGCTGGTTTTAATAGTATCGATTTAGGTCAAATGACCACGGCGGGTTTATTCATTACTATGGGATTTATGTTTATCGGTGCTAGTCCTAGTGGCACTGGTGGCGGGATCAAAACGACAACTTTAAGAATTTTATTTAACTGTACTCAATCTGCTTTGGAAGGAAAAAATCAAGTTGTTCTGTATCAAAGAGAAGTTGCCACCCCTCTAATTTTAAAAGCAGTTGCTGTTGTTTTTGGCACAGCTACTTCCATTGTCATTACTACTATTTTAATTACTTTATTCGATCCTGATTTTGATTTTATTCAAATTTTGTTTGAAGTTATTTCTGCTTTTGCCACTGTAGGTCTATCTACAGGTATAACTGCTAGTTTTTCAACAATATCTAAACTCATTTTAGTTTTTGCCATGTATACTGGTAGAGTTAGTATTTTAATAATTATTGCTGCAATTATTGGTGAGCCTCGTCCGACTACACTCCAATACCCAGAGGAGAATTTACTAGTGGGTTAACTAAAATAGTTTAGTTAAAATAACAGTAAAAAATAGTTCCAGATGTTAATAGCAATCCATATATTGTCAAAGTTAGTGAGGTAAAGAGTGGAGCTAAAATCTCTCAAATTTTTGACTAACCTGCGTCGAGAAAATCGTCAATTTGCGGTTATTGGTTTAGGTCGTTTTGGTAGAGCAGTTTGTGGTTCTCTTCACAAGTTAGGATATGAAGTACTTGGTACAGATATAGATGAAAAGTTAGTTACTCAGGTATTGAGTCAAAGACTGGCCTCTCATGCTATCCAACTAGATTCTACAGAACCAGAAGCACTAAAAGAAGCTGGCATTTATGAAATGGATACAGTGATTGTTGCCATTGGCAATTATTTACAAGAAAGCATTATTACCACCCTGAATGTAAAAGAAGCAGGAGTAGAATATGTTGTGGCAAAAGCTTCTTCAGAAATTCATGGCAAACTCTTAAAGAGAGTGGGAGCAGATCATGTTGTCTTCCCTGAACACGAAGCAGGTTGTGCTTTAGCAGAAACTCTTACTAAACCTGGTATATTAGAGCGTTTTGAACTCGATCCAGAGAACAGTATTATTGAAGTCTTAGTTCCAGAAGACTTTCATCATAAAACTTTAGCAGAATTAGAACTGCGGAACAGTTATGGTGTTAGTGTATTAGCTGTAGGAGATGGAGAAAAATTTTCCATTAATCCAGATCCAAGACAAAAGTTGAGTAAAGGATTAGTTATGGTAGTGATTGGTTGCAATAAAGATATTCAGCGTCTACCAATCTGAAATATAGTAAAATAGCCTAAAAAACGCCAAGAAAAGGGTAGACAAAAAATCTACCCCCTAACTTTAAGTCAAATTAAGAAGTTGATCTTCAGCTTACTACCGATAAGTTTAATTAGAGTAAAACAGCTTTCTAATTATTCTTATTAGGTAGACAAGAGGGTTTTGAAAATCAACTAACTGGTATTAAGAATAACATGGTATGGGAGATTAATGTAATCTAAAATACAAAGTAGTCAAAAAGTAAAAATTTAGATAAAGTTAGAAGTCAACATAAAAGATTAAACCAAAGATTAATTAAAATTGTTGAAAATCTGGCTTAGCAGCCTCATGTCAGTGTGCCACAAACCAGCGATCCCTCTTTGAGCATTCAAGGGATTTTTGAGGAATTTATCTTACATTACCCCTAATCATCTTAATTGGTAGACTTATGAGTAATGCATAGATCTTAAATTGCTCTACTATGAATATGCTATAATAGCAGATACATCAAATATATCAAATACATCAAATAAGCTTATTAGTTAGCTTTTAAACCGCAAAAAAGCAGCATTAAAACATAGTTATCTTATAGATATTTACGGTCGAAAATATCAATAGAGTTAGCAAAATATTAGCTGCTTAAAATTGCTAATATAAACTTTTTTCATAGCTATCAAATTAGTCTTATAGTTGCAAAAAATGTTTGGCAACAGTCTGGAAGGCTAAAGATAGCCCTAAGGAGCAAAGAGGTAAAATCTCTTTGAATTTGCCAATGTTTTTCTTTAATCCGAGAGAGCTAACTTTCTCCATTGATCGCCCAATTTTGGGACGGACATTACCTTCATTGCTAGCTGAAGCTAGCGATCGCTATCCCAATCGTCGTGCATTCAATCACTGGCAAGGAAATGCTTGGCAGTCTCAATCCCATCGAGAATTGCAAACTGCTGCCGAAGAATTGGCTCTGGGGTTGTTAGAGGAAAAACTAGAGCGAGGCGAACGTATTGCCCTGTTGATGCACAGCGATAATAATTTCTGTCTTGCAGATTTCGGTTCTCTGCTAGCTGGATTAATCGACGTGCCAATCGATCTAACTCAGACACTAGACAATATTGGTTTTATTCTGCGTCATTCAGCAGCCAAAGTATTAATTGTTTCTGACTTGGGTCTTCTCGCCCAAGTCATTACCTATCTTGGGGATACTCCTAATCTCCAAACAGTTATTGTTGCGAATATTCCCCCTGACTGGGAGGAAAAACGCACCCAACTACTAACTTGTGGTGTAGACCGCGATCGAGGGAAGAGCGGACAGAAAACAGAGAAGAGCGAACGAGGTAATCCAACCTGTTTGTGTATTCCCATGTTGCTCTGTCAAGGGCGACAAGAGCTATCTTGTCCCGAATTGCCACAGTGCATTAAACTATTATCTCTCGATGAAGTTCGAGCCAGAGGTAAAAAATTATGGAATGAAGAGCGAGTACAAGAATTGCGCTCGCTAATTTCCCCTCAAGATTTAGCAACTATAGTTTACATTGCAGGAGAAACAGGTCTACCTAAAGGGGTAATGTTAAGCCATGAGAACATCACCGCCGATATTTTAACTACTTTTAAGAGCATTCCGAATCTAAAGCCAGGAGCAACAGAAACTGTACTATCTTTTTTACCCTTAACCCATATTTTTGCGCGGGCTTTACTTTACGGTCATCTTAATTATGGACATAGCATCTATTTTTCTACTCCCAATCGGGCGGTTAGAGATTTTTCAACAGTCAAACCAACTCTGGTAGCTAGTGTACCGAGATTATTAGAAAAAATTCACCAAAAAATTCTCGATCGCGGTAGTAAGCTGAAAGGATGCCAAAAAATTATCTTTAATTGGTCATTAAAATTAGCGCAAGATTACGAGTTAGGGCAACCAACAAAACTATTTAATACTCTTCAACTCAAGTTAGCAGACTGGCTCGTCTTTTCTCAATGGAGAAAGCCTTTTGGTGGACAGCTTAAATACTTTATTAGTGGTGGTGCAGCATTAAAAGCCGATATTGCCAATATATTGAGTGCAGCTGGAATGACCGTACTACAGGGCTATGGTTTAACCGAAACCAGTTCGGTGATTAGCTGTAACCGAGGTAAGTTAAACCGTGCAGGAACAGTGGGGATTCCTATTGCTGGAGTAGAAATCGCGATCGCTGATGATGGAGAAATTTTAGTTAAAGCTCCCTATGTGATGCAGGGCTATTATCAAGACTGGGAAGCCACTAAGTCAGTTATTGATGAATCAGGTTGGCTACATACAGGAGATTTAGGCGAATTTACTCCAGAAGGTTTTTTAACTATTACTAGCAGTAAAAAAGATTTATTTAAACTTTCGACTGGTAAATATGTCACTCCACAACCCCTAGAAGAGCGAGTAAAACAATCACCATTAGTCAAACAAGCAGTGGTTGTGGGAATGCAGAAAAAGTTCTGTGGAATGTTGATTTTTCCCGCTCTAGATAAGTTGCACGAAAGTGCTAGAGCTTTGAATTTATATTTACCAATTACCGATTTGTTGCAACAACCAGAGACTATCGCTCTCTATCAAACTTTAGTTGATGAGGCTAACAAACAACTCCCCAGTTGGTCGAAAGTTAAAAGATTTCAACTAGTCAATGCTTATCTTACCTTAGCCAATGGGCTATTGAACCCCAATGGGAAAGTCAATCGAGCTAAAGTTAACGAAATATTTGCCACAGAAATAAACGCTCTTTATGGAGAAGAGTCAACTCTGAGTTCGGAGTTAGTGGTTAGTAGTTCGGAGTTAAATTTTGTCTTGGGATTGTTCAGTCAAATACGAAGCTTGTATTCACAATTGCGAATGCCGAATTTCGTTCACACAAGCGACTACCAAGAATACCTCCAAACTTTTTCGCTTAAACGGATGACTCGTATCATTGCCGTCAAAGTCAAGTTATTTTGGCGATCGCTCAAAAACTCTATTGCCCTGCTCTCCACTATGCCATGGAAACTACAAGAAAATAGTAATGCTGAAGAATTAGAGTGAATTCAAGGGAGGAAAATTAGATGTTTAAACCATTCCGAACTGCTGCCGTTTTAGGTGCTGGAGTTATGGGTTCGCAGATTGCAGCCCATCTAGCTAATGCTGGATTGACAGTTCATTTACTAGATATACCTGCCCCAGAAGAGCATAAAAATGCGCTTGTCGAAGCTGCTTGGCAAAAAGCACTTAAACTAAAACCACCGATTCTATTTACCGAAAAGACAGCCCGTCGCCTTACTCTGGGAAATTTTGACGAACATCTCGATCGCTTGGCTGATGTAGATTGGGTAATTGAAGCTGTAGTAGAAAATCTGGCAATTAAACAACAACTGATGGCACGAATAGAAGGTGTTGTCAGTCCTGAGGCGATCATTTCTACTAATACTAGTGGTTTGCCCGTTCGGGAAATCGCTCGCGGATTACCTGAATCTTTTAGCAAACGCTTCCTAGGCACTCATTTTTTCAATCCCCCCCGCTATCTTAAATTACTAGAACTAATTCCCACGGGCGATACAGACACAGAGATATTACTCAGATTGGAATGGTTTGGTCGTCTACATCTTGGTAAAGGAGTAGTAGTTGCCAAAGATACTCCTAACTTTATCGCCAATCGTATTGGTATTTATGCCACCATGCTTGGTATCAAAGCATTTATTGATGAAGGCTATACCATTGAAGAAATTGATACTCTGACAGGAACTTTAGTAGGACGACCTAAATCAGGAACTTTTCGCACTGCTGATTTAGTAGGATTGGATACTCTAGTCTATGTCGCCAAAAATCTCTATCCTGCTATTCCCCATGATGAAAGTCGCGAAGTCTTCCGCGTACCCGCTTTGTTAGCCAAGCTAGTAGAAACAGGAACCTTAGGAGCTAAAACCGGTCAGGGTTTTTATAAAAAAGAGAAAGGGCAAATTCTCTCTTTAAACCCCAAAACCTTTGCTTACGAACCAGCTAAACCTGTAGATTTGGGCGACCTCAAAACCATTCAAAAACTGGAACTAGCCGAAAGATTGAGAGTTTTATATCGGGATACAGGTCGTGCTGGTAAGTTTTTCCGTTCGATGATGTTATCTATTCTCAGTTATAGTGCTTATCGCATTCCCGAAATTACCGATAGTCCCGCAGAGATCGATCGCGCTATGCGTTGGGGATTTGGTTGGGAACTTGGGCCGTTTGAAATCTGGGATGTGCTGGGCTTTAAAACTGTAGTTACCGATATGCAGACATCAGACATACCCTTAGCTGATTGGGTAAAAACAATGATTAAACATCATCAAGTTGGTGGATTTTATCAACAAGATAAAGTCTATACTCCCAGTCACGAATATGTTACTTTAAACATTCCCCAAGATGAGATCGATCTCCAGGTAATTAAATCTCAACCAAACAATGTTCTCTGGCACAACGAGGAAGCCACATTACTCGATCTTGGAGACGGAGTAGTTTTATACGAATTTAGATCGAAAGGTAATACTCTCAGCTTTAAAGTTATGTCAGGGCTAGCAGAGGTCTTAGATATCCTCGAAAATAGTGACTATCGTGGTATGGTAATCGGTAACAGTAATGTTAACTTCTGTGGCGGTGCTAATCTCGCAGAAATCGGCATGTTAGCCCAGTCAGGTCAATTAGATACGATCGCCGATCTCGTAGTTCAATTCCAACAAACCCTACAGAGAATTCACTACTTTGCTAAACCAATTGTAGCTGCTGTGAAGGGATTAGCTCTTGGTGGCGGTTGTGAATTAGTTATGGCTTGTCCCCAAGTTGTAGCAGCAGCCGAAAGCTACATCGGCTTAGTAGAACTTAGTGTCGGCTTAATTCCAGGTGCTGGGGGCATTATGGGAATGGCAGCCTGGGCAGCAGCAAGAGCAGCTAAAGAGACGGCCACACAAATTCAACCCTTCTTACAACAAGCCTTTGAAACAGTAGGTATGGCAAAAGTCGCCAATAGTGCCTATGAAGCTCAAGAACTCGGTTTTTTGTCTCCTACCGCTAAGATTATCCTCAATAGCGATCGCCATTTATACGTAGCTAAACAAGAAGTTATCCGTCTCGATCTAGAAGGTTATGCACCCATACCAAAACAGGACTCCATTATGGTGTTGGGTCAACCTGGTCGAGCAGCATTAGAACACGGTGCTTATGTCTTTCAACAAGGAGGATATATTTCTGAATACGATCGCTTTCTCGCCAACCGCCTAGCATATGTACTTACAGGTGGCGAACTATCAGCACCTTCTTTAGTTAGTGAGGATTATTTACTGCAACTAGAACGAGAAT
>JBFRWE010000321.1:0-3798 GCA_051439345.1 Xenococcaceae cyanobacterium | reverse complement strand
TTCAAGGTCAGATGGGTTTTTGAGTACACCCTCTACTGTTTGTCCTCTTACACCTGCTCTTCACTTATTTAGCTCAAATACTTGCACAGAATAACTTAGCGGGATTCCACTTTTTTTCCTCGCTCCCACCTTTGCCCCAAATAAGTAAGTTAGGCTGAATTAGGTTTCAAATAGGGGGAAGATGGAAGAGAAATAAAACTAATTTATTATATTTAATTGTACCCAGCTACAATGCATAAATCAGTAATGTATGTAGATAGGTACAGAAATAAATAATGAATAAGCCAGTTGCAAGGTTAGGGATTGGGGGGCCAGTTGGTAGTGGCAAGACAGCTTTATTAGAGTGCTTAATCCCTTTACTATCTCAAGCAGGTCTGGAAATAGCAGTAGTAACTAATGATTTGCTAACGACAGAAGATGCAGACCGCTTAAAAAGCCGAGGTTTTTTACCCATCGAACGTATTATTGGTGTAGAAACAGGTAGTTGTCCTCATACGGCTATTAGAGAAGACCCAACCATGAACTTACTAGCTGTTCAAGATTTAGAATTATTGTATCCCCAATTGGATTTAATTTTTATTGAAAGTGGAGGTGACAATTTAGCATCTACTTTTAGCTACGATTTAGTAGATGCGTATATTTTTGTGATTGATGTAGGTGCTGGAGACGATATTCCTCGTAAAAATGGTCCAGGTTTTGTACAAGCAGATTTAGTAGTTATTAACAAAATTGATATTGCTCCCTATGTAGGGGTTGACCTAGAATTAATTCGTCAGCAAGCACCAGAATATCGTCGTGGTAAACCGATTATTTATACTAACTGTAAAACCGGGGTAGGATTAGACGAGGTTGTCGATTTTATAACTGAAAAGGTACTTTTGGAGCCAACTTGAATTTTAGTCAGCTTATCTTCATTTAGATGGTAGCAGTAATAATTCTAGTTTTCATAGTTTAGAAGCCTGTTTTCTTCTAATATTTGGGCAAGAAGTTTATGTTGATTGGATTTATTTTATTTCTATTTTATGCAATATCGATGTTGCTTAGCTTACATCTTCTCAGACTTTCTTCCATTACTGCTGTAGTTTGTCCAGAAACACTAAACAATAAAGCCTCTCGATAAACTCGTCCTGCGGAATTATGTTGATAGTTCGCTGCACCACTAGTAGCAATTACTGCTGCATGAGTGCAACGTCCTGCTAGATGAATTGCCCATCCTCGTAATTGGAGCTTTTGTTGATAGGTACAATTAGCAATCGCAGCAAACATAGCTTGACGACAATCATCTAATTCTTGTTGAAGTAATTGATAAGATTCTTGTAAAAAGATAAGTTGTTTTTTCTGATAAGTAGTTTGTAAAATATCTAGTCCTGCTTGGGCGCAGCCTAAAGCATAAAAGCCGTGATGAAGTACATTTTTTTTACTTTTTTCGTGAATCGAACCTACTGGATTAATTGCAACTACTTGATTATTAGCCAAAAACCACTGTTTGATTTCCGCACTTACCGTATTGGTAGAGTTCATAGCTATTAATTCCAGAGGAGAACTAAAAGTGATACTTCCTGCTGTTTTTTGTGATTTTAAAGGTAAGATGCCGTAAATTTCTCTGCCATCAGGTAAGGTTGCACCAATAATAAAATCAGCAAAAAAACCAAAACCAGTTATCCAAGGAACTTGTCCTTCTAGGGAATATCCTCCTGCTACTTGTCGAGCTTGCATGAGCGGATTACCAGGACGACGCAGTTGGGAAAAACCTACCCCTACTAGTATTTTTCCTGTACTCATATGAGGTAGATAACGATGTTTAAGTTCTTGATTATGACTAGCTGCTAGCATTGAACCAGCACTTTGATGTTGAGTTTGGAGAAAGGCTAAAGCACCAGAATATCTAGCCATAAGCATTTGGAAATGATGATAATCTATTTCTGTAAAACCAGCACCCCCAAGATTTTGAGGTACTTTCAAAGCAAGAAGAGATCGATCGCCCATTCCTAAAAGTGCTTGTTTGAGATAGTCTGGATTTTTATCTATTTGTGTTGCTTGAGGTGCTACTTTTTCTTGTAAATAATCTTCGGCAATTTTGAGGATTTTTTTTGTTTCTTTTTGCGCTAATTCTCTTTCTAATTGCATTATAATTTGGTAATCGACTTTATTTAGTTTAATAGCAGGATTATATTGCTGTAAAATTCATCAAATCGGTCTTTCCATAGACAACAATGATGCAACAAAAAGATGGGAAGGTTGTAATCCGTTTGGCGCGACCACAAGATTCTGATAAGCTCGTTCAACTACAGCTAGATTCTATCAAGACTTTATCCGTTCAAGATTATAGCCCTTCTCAATTACAAGCTTTGTTAGAGAGTAAAAGTTGCCCAAGACCTTGGGATGAAACTATTTTGGTAGCAGAGATCGACGATCGTCAAATCGCTGGTTTTGCTTCACTTTTAAAAGGTTTAAATGTGATAGGAGCAGTTTTTGTTCATCCTAATTTTATTCGTCGAGGTATAGGTACCAAGTTGCTTAAGTCAGTAGAGAAAAAAGCAATTCAAAATAAAATGAAAATTTTATGGGTTTGTTCATCTTTAAATGCTCATGCTTTTTATCTGGCAAATGGGTATAAAACTATTCAAAAAGTTAATATTAGTCATAATTTTTTAGTTCCTATACCTTGTATTCAAATGAAAAAAAGCTTGTCAGATTTAACTCATAAAAAGCAAAAGATAGAATTTTTATATAAGTTATTTATTTGGTTTGTAGTAACTATTTTGTTTATCTGTATATTCTTATAATCATTGACATTCCCACGTCTGCGCTACGCTCAAGCCGTGGGATTCTTCCTTCGCGCAGGGTCTTTCATCAGTTTGCTCAACGGGGGGAACCTCTTCCAGGAATTTTATTAACTGATTTTGGTTAAAACTTTCCACCAATTTACGAACTTTGTTGACAAAAGGAAGATATTGAGAATTTGATTGTTCTAAAGAATTTATTTGTGCCTCAAGTTCTCCCATGTCTCCCATTTTCGCTAAATCCCATAGTGTTGATAGTGTCTCTTGAGGGGGAGCTACGAAGGAAACAGAGTCAGATTCCTTGGCACTTTCAGGGAAGAGCCATTGCAGGCGCAAGTGAGTTTGTAGAGATTGGAGTAGTTGATTGAAGTCTACAGGTTTGGAGAGAAAGTCCTCAAACTGAAGCTGAGAGGTTTGTAATTGTTCGGCCAAATGAGAGTTCGCTGAGACAAAAATGACCTTTGTTTCTTTAAGTTGAGGATGTTGTCTTAGTTGCTGAAGCATTTCTATCCCATCCATCTCTGGCATCAATAAATCCAGCAGAATAACATCAGGTCTAAAGGTTTCAGCGACTGTTAAACCTTGTTGACCATTTTCTGCTTCTGCTAGCTTAAAACCAAGTGGTTGTAGATATTGAATCAATAACTGACGATTGTCAGTAAGATCATCTACGATTAAGACCTTGCGGGGTTGACCACTAAAGCCTGTTGGTTGCAGTTCAGATTGAACATTGGTAGTAGATACATTAGCAGGGTTACCTTCAAGCAAATCTAAATCGAACCAAAAGATACTTCCTTCGCCCATAGTACTGATAACTTGGATTTGACTTCCCATCAGTTGAATGAGTTTTTGGCTAATCGTTAATCCCAATCCCGTTCCTTTCCGCTCTGATTGCAGCCCATGGACTTGCTCGAAAGGCAAGAAGATATCTTCTAATTTATTTTGAGGAATACCAAGACCTGTATCTTTAATCTGAAAACGAATTTGATGATTGTGAATCGAGGATTGAGAAATT
>JBFRWE010000320.1:0-13510 GCA_051439345.1 Xenococcaceae cyanobacterium | reverse complement strand
ACTAGATTATAAGGTTCAAAAGGTTTAACAATTACACCCGCAACTCCCAAAACTTGAAGTTTTCTTTGTTCGCTAATTTTGGCTTTGGCAGTTAACAAAATTGTGGGTATGTCTTTAGTGGCAGAACTAATTTGTAGCTGCTGAAAAGTATTTAGTCCGTCCATATCTGGCATCATTACATCAAGTAAAATAGCATCAGGTTTTTGGTCTTCAGCTACTGTCAGAGCTTCTCCTCCAGAAGCAGCAGGTAGTACCTTCCATCCGGCGATCGCTTCTAAACAAATTTGGATAACTTCTCTAACACCATCATCATCGTCCACAACTAAAATACGTTTCTGAGCCATAATCTTCTCGACAACAAATTTTGTTTAAGGATTGATATTGTATTCAGGGAGAGGAATAGTAAAGTAAAAAGTACTACCCTCCCCGACTATACTTTCTACCCAAATTCTACCGCCATGTTGTTCCACAATATTGCGACAAATAGCCAGTCCTAGACCAGTTCCACCTTTTTTGCGAGAATCAGAGGCATCAACTTGATGAAATCGTTCAAATATACTCTCTAATTGTTCCGTCGGAATACCTCGACCTTTGTCTTGCACTACAAATAAAATGTGATTGTGTGGTTCTAAATTATTCGGTTCTCTGATCTTGGCACAAAGACAAACGCAAGAACCTGGGTCAGAAAACTTAATCGCATTAGTGAGAAGATTAGTTAATACTTGGAGCAAGCGATGACCATCACCCTCAAAAAATACCTCTGCTTGTTGCAATCGAAGATTAACGCCTGCTTGAGTTGCCATAATCTGGACTTGGTCGATCGATTGTCGAATCAGTTCTTTAGCATTAATTTTTTGCTTAACTAACTCAATTTTTCCTGATTGTAATCGTTCTAATTCCAAAATATCATTGACTAAGCGGACTAAACGTTCTGTGCTTTCTGCTGCAATTTGAACAATACGTTGACCTTGAACCGATTCGGGTTTTACTGCACCTTTAACCAATAGACATAATGCACCATGCACAGCCGTTAGAGGAGTGCGGAGTTCGTGACTAACCACAGAAATGAACTCATCCTTCATTTGCTCAATAGCATGATGTTCAGTTATATCTACCCCAATGCACATCAGACCGATGGGTTCTCCTTGCAGATTACGTAATTGAGTACTGTTCCAAGAGACAATTCTTGGTTCTCCTGATTTGGTTAAAATAGTCTTACGATGATTTTGAGAAGGAGAATTAGACTTTAGTACCTTTTTAAATAATTTTTCTGCTTCTGGTTGCTCGTGGGGAAGAATAAACTTATCAATCCAACTTTGACGAACAACTTCTTCTTCACTGTATTCAGTCACTTCGAGCAAATAGGGGTTGACATATTCAACCATTCCCTGACAATCTAATCCGATAACTAACATCCTTACATTTTCGAGCAAGGTACGCCAGCGTCGCTCAGATTCTTGAAGAGTAGCTTCTATCTGTTTGCGATCGCTAATATCAATACAAGAACCAATATAACCAGCAAAACTACCGTCTGTTCTAAATCGAGGTTTGCCATAATCTAATAACCAGCGATATTCTCCATCCCATCGCCTTAGACGATACTCATGCTGAAAAGGTTGGTGAGACTGAAAGATTTCCTGATAAATAGTTAAACAATGGGACAAATCATCTGGATGAATTTCCTTAGTCCAACCATAACCAAGTTCTTCTTCTATGAGCTTGCCTGTATAGTCTAACCAAGATTGATTAAAAAAAGTTACATCGCCTTTTTCGTTAGATATCCACATTAACATGGGAAAGCAATTTGCCATTGTTTGAAAACGAGTTTCACTTTCTTGCAAAGCTGCTTTATCTTGCTCTCTTTGTCTTAATTCCTGTTGCAGACGTTTATTGGCTTCTCTTAATTGCGTAGTCCGTTGATTTACTCTAATTTCCAATTCTTCTTTGGCTTTTCTCAGTTCTATTTCTGCTTGCTGACGCTGGATTTCAATTTGATAAGCTTCGATAAATTTGCCAATGCTCTTTGCCATTAATTCAATGATTTCCCGTTCGTGAATACTAAAATCACGATTTCTTAT
This sequence comes from Xenococcaceae cyanobacterium, assembly GCA_051439345.1. Taxonomy (GTDB): domain Bacteria; phylum Cyanobacteriota; class Cyanobacteriia; order Cyanobacteriales; family Xenococcaceae; genus JASJDJ01. The sequence continues at coordinate 11,432 of JBFRWE010000320.1, read as the reverse complement.
TTGGGTAGAAGAAAAATTGAGAGTGCCGTAAACTTCTTCGTTTACTAAGATAGGTGTACTCAGATAGGATTCTAGTCGTAAATTTTGATAAACAGGATGAAAAGTTAGCTTACTGTTTGCGCCAAGATGATTGTAAGCAATCGTTTTTTTGGTTCTTACTACTTCAGCACAAAACGTTTTTCCTAGCTCAAATTTTTGATTAGTATATAACGACTCGATCTCAGATAAAACTGCGTATATAGTATAGGTTTGCCCCTGAACTCGACTAACAATACCTGTAGGACACTGAAAAATAGAACATCCAGTTTTGAGATAGTCACTAAATAACTCTTTAAAGCTACTGTAATTAGTTGTATTAAGACGATGCAGGTGTTTAAGATTTGCACTAAATTCGACTAATTCTGCTGATTTATGTAATAATTCTGCTTCTACTAATTTACGAGAGCTAATATCCTTATGGGTTCCTACCATGCGTATCGGTTTGCCTTGGCTATCTCGGGTAACTACTTTGCCATAATTGGCAATCCATTTCCAGGTACCAGATTTAGTCTGTAGACGATGATCGAAGGAATAAGGAATAGAGCTATCTTGAAGATGGGAGTTGAGTATATTCATTACCCAAGGTTTATCTTCTGGATGAATCAATTTTTCCCAGGTAAGATAGCTTTCTGGTAATTCGTAGGGTTGATAACCAAGAATTTGCCACCATTGTGGACTAAAATAAACCTCACCAGTAATCAGATTCCAGTCCCAAAGTCCATCTCCTGAACTCTCTAAAGCTAAATGCAAACGTTCTTCACTACGTCTTAGTTCCCGTTCTGCTTGCAGTTTTTGTTCGTGTTTGGTTAATAATTCAGCTTGTTGAATAGTAATTGCTAGATGATTGGCTAATTGTTTGATGGCATCGATTTCTGCTCGTTGCCATTGTCTGGGGTGGCTACATTCATTAATAACCAGCAATCCCCAGAAATGGGGATTAGACAAAGCAGTTTCTGGCAGAATAATCGGGATAATTAAATGAGCTTTGACGTGAAATTGTTGCCAAAATCGACGATAGTCTTCATCTATTTGGGCTGTATTAAAATCGGCGATCTCTGTGATGTTGCCCTGGCGATAAAATTTTAAACAATAGGGAGTAAACTGGCATTTATAATGATTTTGCTCTAATATCGACCACTGTTGATTACAGACTGACTCCACAGTAACAAGATTATTTTCTTGTTCATAAATAAATACGCGATCGCTTTTTAGCAGTTTACGTAATTCATCAACTGTTGTTGTGAGTATTTCTTGACAATTAAGAGATTGTCTAATTTTCAGAGCAATATTAGCCAGAATATAATTGATGTTTTTTTCTGGAAATGTCATACTGAGTGTAGTCGCTCGAGCTAAGTATATTAGTAATTACTGATAACTTCTATGCTATGCAATTTTTCCCCTTCGCCTTGGCTTGATACAAAGCTTTATCTGCTGCGTGATAGAGAGTTTCTATATTGTGACCATCCAAAGGGTACTCTGCTACTCCAGCACTGAAGCTGACCTTAAACTTATTTTGTTGAGCATCCATAAATTCTTGTTGGCGAAAAATAGTTAACAAATCTGCCAATCTATTAATCGCCAAAGTTTTAGTCATATCGTATAGACCAAATACAAACTCTTCTCCACCCCAACGAGCAATTACATCTTCGCTTCTAAAAACTTGCTTCAGTAGTTTGCCAAAACTGCACAGTATCATATCACCAACATCATGACCATGATGATCATTAATTTGCTTAAAGTTATCTAGATCAATGATAATAAAACACCAGTGTTTTTGCTGACGCTGAGAAAGTTTTAGCATTCGATTTAATTGCTGCATAGAACTTCTGCGATTGCTAACTCCTGTAAGGGCATCTGTTTCTGTTAACTGACGGCGGTATCGCTCTTTATCTAAGCGATTGAGGATTCTAGCTAATAGTTCTTCAGGAATAATTGGTTTACAAAGATAGTCGTCTGCACCAGCAGTAAAAACTTGTTGAATTGTCTGGGCCTCTTGATAAGCAGAGGTAAATAAGATGGGTAGCTGATACCAACGAGGATCGTTACGTACCACCTGACAAAGTTCAATACCGTTCACATGAGGCATTTCTACCTTGGCAATCATCAAATCAGGATTAGATTGTTCCAAGGTCTGCCAAAATTCTCGCGAATCTTCTAGAAGAATAACTTGAAAACCCCAAGGTTCTAATAAAGTACGAATAAGATCGAGAGCTTGAGGCTCGTTGTCTACTACTAGTATTTTGGCAATAGGAGGATAAGATTGCCGTAAAACCCGATCGATTTTTTCCATAACTTGCTCGGGAAATACTGGTTTGGCTAAAAAACCTTTACCTCCCATGCGAGCTACTCTAACTCTAGCAGCAAAACTTTCTTGAGCAGTAAAAACAATTACAGGTAGGGAAGATTTTTGGTTGACTAATTCTTGTAATAATTCAAAACCTCCCTCTTCTGCTTCAGGAAAAGATAAATCTAGTAATATTACATCAGGCTGATTAGCAGAAATCGCTTTTTTAGCTTGGTCTAAATTATGGGCTACTTCAGTTTTTATCCCCCAGGTTTTTGCTTCGGTAATTAGAGCTTTAGTTAAAGCAATATCATCATCAACAATTAGGAGTTTATAAGTACTAAGATTAGCTAGAGGAGTAGGAGCTACATTGTAGATGATTCCATCACAATTATCTTTGCTAGTCAACTCTGCGGTTAATTCTGCCAGTATTTGCAAGATCTGATTATTATCTTGTTGATTTAAAGATTTACGATTGTCCTCTAAGATCTGCTCAAGTTGACGGGCTTTGTCTGAAGCAACAGCTAATCCAAAACTACCTAGTGAACCAGCTAAAGTATGGGAAATTTTTATGGCCTGATGTCTTACCATATCTTGCCAATTTTCTGTTTCTAAGGCTTTTATGGATTGTGCTAAAGTTTGTAACTGTTGTAGATATTGTGTTCGATATTGTTGCCATACTTTAGTTAGGTTAGGACGAGGTGATTTATAAGTTTCTTTGACATTTTGTTTCTGTAGATTCTTGGATATTTGGGTTCGATCGCTTCTGCTTATTTTAGTGATTTCTGATTCTGATATTTGTTTGAGTCGATATCCCAAACCATAAATTGTTTCAATGAGATTAGCTTCAGCACCAGCTTTTTTTAATTTTTGACGTAAACCTTTTACTTGAGTTCTAACTGCATTTTCTGAAGGGAAATCTTCCAATGACCATAAATGATCTAATAAGGCACTTTGACTAAAAATTCTCTGAGGATGCCGTAAAAATAATTCTAGTAAAGAGTATTCTTTAGCTGTTAATTTAACTCCCTTAGATTTGTATTCTACTTGACAGTTATTTGGGTCAAGAACAAGATTGCCCCATTGTAATATTGGACGTAGTAAAGAATCATTACCCCTCCGTAGCAAAGCACGAATGCGAGCTAATAGTTCTTCGATTTCAAAAGGTTTCACTAAGTAGTCATCCGCACCAGCATCCAACCCACTTACTTTTTTGCTTGTGGTATCTTGAGCGGTTAACAGTAAGATAGGAGTATGATTGCCTTTATTCCTGATTTCTTGGCAAACTTCAAGACCGTTTAATTTCGGTAGAACTAGATCTAATAAAATTAAATCATATTCAAAAGAATTGGCTAATTCCAAGCCATCATAACCATTAGAAGCAAAGTCTACTACATAGTTTGGCTGCTCTTGAAGAGATTGTTTGACTAAATCGGCAAGAATCCGATCATCTTCTATTAGCAGAATTTTCATGTTTTTCCGCCCGGAAAGGTCGCCTTTCATAAGTCTATATTAAGACTAAGCTATCCGTGATTATACTTAAAATATTCTGGATATTTTAATTTTCACAAATTATGAGACTAGAATTAGCTTGACTTGAAAGGTTAGTTAAGTAAGAGAATCAAGTAAGGATATAATATGTTTTAGAAATTCAATAATTACTTGGTCTAGCTAAATTTTCAAATTTAGTTAATTCAGATTTAAACAACAATTTGACTGTACCTGTAGGGCCATTTCTATGCTTAGTAATAATAATTTCGGCGATACCGCGATCGGGGGTATCGGGATTGTAATAGTCGTCACGGTATAACATAATTACTAAATCCGCATCTTGTTCGATCGAATTATGTACTACTATATCGTTAGCTACAAAATTATGATGTATGGGAACAGTTAGATCGTAAACTTCAGTCGTCGCTTCAGCTTTAATAGAGATAATTTTGTCCCAATAAATATCACTCTCCGCTAAAAGTTTGATTTCTCTCGATTTAACAACTGTTGCTAGTCTGTTAGCTCTTTCTCTACTGATATTCTGTCGATAAATACCTGTACCACAATAATTATTTCCTAATTTAGTTTGCATTTGACGAGTAGAGATAAGATGTTCTTGCATCGATGGAACAGCGTACATTTTCCAAACGTCAGAAGGAATAATATCTCTATTGGTATTAGCGTAACGTGGTGTAAAGTAGTTAGCTATTTTTCGCGCTTCTTGTGTTTTATAATCTCCGACTGTTCCAACTAATTTGATAAATCTTTCCTTATCATATTTACCGCTAATAGTTACGTTATATTGATTTTTTCCTGTCATTGTCTGAAGATGGATGGACAGTCGAGCATTAATTTCTAGTCTCAGTAACAAAGATTGAACATTACGTGCCAGTTTTTCACTACTACTAGAATAATAAACAGCTGGACGCGGTTTTTTTCCTCCTAGTAATTTGATACAGCCATCTGTACTCCATAAATGACGTAAGAAGATGGCAATCTTTGCTTGAGATTGTTGAAAAACTTTTGTCGGGACAAATTTTTCTCTAGACCTCAAACCAAAAACTTCTAGATTTTCCAACCAGTTGGTAATAGGATTTTTGATTTTGTGTGTTAGGTGATAGCTAGCAGGTAAGTATACTTGATACCATTGATGCTCTAATCTAATTCTAGGGGTGATCGCTTCACCAAAAACTTTTTTAGCTAGGGAAACAACTAAATTAGCCAAATCTTTTTCTCTGGTCGTATATTGGATAGCATGACGAGGTAAGGTACAACCATCTCCAATTAAGTGACCGAGTAAAGCTAATTCATTATTACTCATAGTTGACAAGAATGAGCTTGGTAGATAGCGAGGTATTGCTAGATAATCACCTTTTCTCAATTCATCTAATCTCTTCCAGCCATGAATAGTAAGAAACTTATGATTAGCAGTAGCTTTAATGGTTCGTCCTAAAGCAGTTTGTAGGCGAAATACAGGTTTAATTCCTGTTACAAAAGCACAATTGACTAATGCTTTTTCAATTTTTTGAGTAGATTGATTTAATGCCCAAACAGTAAATCCTGATTTTCCGACTAATTCTCTAATGGGTATTTGTACTCCAGTATCAGCTAAAGTTATTAGAGTATCACCACACAAACAACCTGACTCTCTTAAATCAGAAAGCATAGGGCGTTTATTATTTCTTTGTTCTACTCCTCGACTCAGCTGAGATAGGGCAATAATTGGCACATTTATTTCACGAGCTAAACCTTTTAAACTGCGCGTGATTTTAGATAATTCTTGAACCCGATTATCACTGCCACTTCCTTCCATTAATTGCAAATAATCGAGTAATACTAACCCTAATTTATCTTTTTGTTGGGCTTGCAAACGGCGAACTTGCGATCGCATTTGCATTACACTTAGGTTGGCCGTATCGTCTATGTATATAGGTAATTCAGATAAATTAGCTACAGCATTAATCAACGGTTCAAATTCATTTTGGCTAATTCTACCCGAGCGCAAACGATTACTGGCAATTTTGGCTTCCCCAGATAACATTCTTTGGGTTAACTGTTCCCGCGACATTTCTAAACTAAAGACAGCCACAGGTAACTTTTGTTCTCTAGCAATATTAGAAGCAATATTAAGACAGAAACTAGTCTTACCCATAGAAGGTCTACCAGCAATAATAATCAAGTCAGAACGACTAAAACCGCTAGTCATGGCATCAAGATCGTAAAAACCAGAAGGAATTCCAGGTAAAGATACTTCTTGATGTAGATTTTCAATTTCTGTAAAAGTTTGAATAATAGTTTCTGAAATAGGAACTAAACCCTGTTGCGGACGTTCTTGAGTGAGGCGAAAAATTTTCTGCTCCGACTCATCGAGAACTTTTTCCAACTCTTCTGCGGTATCGTAACCCAGATCGACTATTTCGTGTCCAGCAGCAATTAATTGACGACGGACATACTTATCCATCACTAGAGTTGCATAGCGATCGACATTAGCAGCAGAAACGGTACGATTGAGTAGTTGCGCTAGCTTGGTTGTACCTCCTATTTTTTCTAGTAAACTGCGATCGGCTAACCAAGTACTAACAGTCATTAAATCTGTAGGTTTGCCCTTACTATGCAACACCATAGCTGCATGATATATTTCCTGGTGAGCTTTGACATAAAAAGCATCTTTAGCTAGGATATCCGCTACCCTTACCATCGCTTCAGGATCGAGCAATATTCCCCCCAGAATTGCTTCTTCTGCTTCAATAATTTGTGGTGGTAGGGAGTTTTCTAACATAGTCAAAGAAGGTAGAGGAGTTTTGGGGGTTGGCAGAGATAAGGGAGATGGGGGAGATAAGGAAGATTCTTAACTCCAAACTCCGTAGCTTGCTTCTCGCGGTAGCAAGTATTCCGAACTCCGAACTCCATTAGACAGCATTAGCGACGATAATGTCATTAGTTAATAGTTTAACTGCTGTTTGGTACTGTTGATCTGCTTCGGTGGCAATTTGATTATAGGTAATTGGTTCTTGAGAAACCACTTGATCGGGTTGGATACCTAGTTTATTAATATCTTTGTGACTAGGAGTTTCGTATTTAGCGACGGTAACAGCCAATCCTGCACCATCAGGCAATTCAAACAATGATTGAATTAAACCTTTACCAAAAGTTTTTTCACCTACCAGTAAAGCTCTACCATTATCTTGTAATGCTCCTGCTAAAATTTCACTAGCACTAGCAGTTCCTTGATTAACTAAGACAATTAAAGGCTTGTCGGTTAAGGCTTCTCCGAAAGAATCAAAACTTCCTAAAGTACCTTGACGATTAACTGTATAAACAATTGTTCCCTCATCGAGCCACAAACGAGCTATCTCTACGCCTGCTTGTAATAAACCCCCAGGATTATTTCGCAGATCGAGAACATATGCTTCTGCTCCTTCTCGGTCTAATTCAACTACTGCATGAGCAATTTCTTTAGTTGCATTGGCACTAAATTGATTAAGACTAACATAACCAATCGGAGTTTCCTGCTCATTTTTGAGGGTAGCATAGACAGGATTAAGAGAAATACGATCGCGCACTAACTTAACTGTACGAATATCTCCCTGATTTTTTGATTTAACTTTAAGAGATACTTTGGTCCCAACTGGTCCTCGCATTCTAGCTGCTGCATCATCAAGAGTTAGAGTATTAGTACTTATACCATCAATTTCTAAGATATAATCTCGTGGTTGAATACCTGCGGACTCGGCGGGAGAACCAACTAGAGGACTTACTACTTCCACAAATCCACTTTCTGGATCGAGATTAATTTGTAGTCCTACCCCTGACAACTCACCAGAGGTATTAACTTGCAAGCTATGATATTGTTCTGGTCTAAGTAATCTAGTGAAGGGGTCTTCTAGAGTAGCCAACATCTCTTCGATCGCTTTATATGTTGCTTCACGATTATTAAGAGATTTTTTAATAAACTTTTGGCGCATCAGCCACCAATTCTGATGGTTAAAGGTGTCATCTACATAAGACTGATTGACAATCCGCCAAGATTGTAAGAGTAGTTTTTGTTCCTCTGTAAAGGCAAACGCATCAGGAATAAACCAAGTAAAGGAAGAGGCTAGACAAATAACTAGAGCAACACTAACCCAGAAAGCTTTTTTGTGCATAAGTGCAAATATTAACCTATAGTTTCTTAATTACTTCAATTTGTATAGTCTCAACAATTGAATCATTGTCAGTAAATTTTAGCGCGATCGAGTATTTATCTGCTTTACATAGACTCAACATCTTGAAAAAAATTAGACAATATTTTTCTAATCTTGCCCATCCTAGCTTAAAGCTATGTTACATTTTTTAATAGGAAAAATCTGTTTAGCTCTTTCTATCTAAACAATTAAACACTGAGACTATGCATCTCTTTGTTTTATGACAAAATAACTCTTACCGTGTACCTTAATGGTAATGCTGATTCTAAAAGTTTCAGTTAGGTAAGTGCAACCATAAATCCACAAATATTTATAGCTAACTCTGGCTTCATGTTTACTAAACAAGTAACCGATTCAAAAGTATATCAATGGTTTGACGAACGCCTAGAAGTTCAGGCGATTTCTGATGACATCAGCAGCAAGTATGTACCCCCTCACGTTAATATTTTTTATTGCCTGGGGGGAATTACTTTAGTCTGTTTCTTAATCCAGTTTGCTACTGGGTTTTGCATGACCTTTTATTACAAACCTACTGTAACTGACGCTTTTGCTTCGGTACAGTACTTAATGAATGAAGTTAACTTTGGTTGGCTAATTCGCTCCGTTCATCGCTGGTCTGCTAGCATGATGGTGCTAATGATGATATTACACGTATTCCGCGTATATCTAACTGGCGGTTTCAAGAAGCCTCGTGAATTAACTTGGATCACTGGTGTGGTTATGGCAGTACTAACTGTTAGCTTCGGTGTAACTGGCTATTCTCTACCTTGGGATCAAGTAGGTTACTGGGCGGTCAAAATCGTGTCTGGTGTTCCTGCTGCTATTCCTATCGTAGGCGATCAAATGGTAGAACTACTACGCGGTGGTGCTAGTGTTGGTCAAGCAACTTTAACTCGCTTCTACAGCTTACACACCTTTGTACTACCTTGGTTAATTGCAGTATTCATGTTGCTGCACTTCTTAATGATCCGCAAACAAGGTATTTCTGGTCCTTTGTAAACATCGATAAGCGAGAATTTACTTTATCTGTAAAGTGTAAGGTTATTTTACGATAATTTTCTGACAAAGCCATGCACTCCAACAGCAAATAGCAATATCTTATATATAGATTGCCTGCTGATTCTGACGCAATAAAGGAGAAAACAATGTCAACTTTAAAAAAGCCCGATCTTAGCGATCCAGTATTGAGAGCTAAGTTGGCTCAGGGTATGGGTCACAACTATTATGGTGAACCTGCTTGGCCTAATGATTTGCTTTATGTATTCCCAGTAGTTATCTTGGGAACTATCGGTTTAGTAGTTGGTTTAGCGGTACTCGATCCTGCCTTAATAGGGGAGCCAGCTAATCCTTTTGCTACTCCCCTAGAAATTTTACCAGAATGGTATCTCTATCCTGTCTTCCAAATTTTACGTGTTATACCTAACAAATTATTAGGAATCGCTGCTCAAACAGCAGTTCCTTTGGGTTTAATGCTAGTTCCTTTCATCGAAAATGTAAACAAGTTCCAAAATCCCTTCCGTCGTCCTATAGCTACCACTGTATTCTTATTTGGTACTTTGGTAACTATCTGGTTGGGTATTGGTGCTACTTTCCCCATCGACGAATCTCTAACTCTAGGTTTGTTCTAATCTAAATTAGCGTTTTGAGACAAATCTAATTTATACGCCGACGATCGCTTCTTGGTTCAATTAAGGTTCTAATGCGATCGTCGGCGTTAATTATTTAAATTTATTAAGTTAAGAGATCAACTACAGTGAGTATTTAGGTGATTCTGTATAAGCCAAAATTGTGATTAAAGTATTCTGTTCTTAACCCTGGTCTATATTTAAACAATTTTCTGATCAAGAAGACTAACTTATTTTCCCTTTTTTCCAGTTGTTGAGTTTTTTGCTGGGTCATAAATTGATTTTCACCATGTTTAATAATATATATAGCACCAGCAAAAGGCAGTTTCTGTAGAGTAATACTATCTTTAAGAGCAAAGTCATGGTGATTATAATAATCCCCACTAAAAAGTAAGGGATAAAGATTATATTTAATAATAATTGACGAGCCACAAGACTGATAAAAGTTTTTTGTATTTAAATAAATAAATCTTTTACCTTCTTCATATAGATAACCCTGCTTTAAATACCAGCCATTACATTGAATATTTTGATTGACGAACTCTGCTAAATTTTTATTAACACAGTCATCCGCATCAACTACCATTACATGGTCAGGGTTAAATTTCTTAATATAATTTAGGGCAGCAAGGATTTTTTTGGCTTTATCTACATCTCCACTACCTTTGACTTGTCCATAGCTAGAATTGGATAGACTTGGTGGGAAAAAATCAACTTGAAGGTAATAGAGGTTAGGATGCACAAAATCTGTTTCTGGTTTTTCATGACAGGCAACTACAACTTTAAAATCAGCAGAAGTTTGACTACAAACAGATTTAAGACATCTTTCAAATAATTTAGATAGATTCTGCCAAGAATGGGAAACTTGTTTACTTTTAACTGGAATAATAAATACAAGCATAAAATTATTTAATAAAATTATTTATTAGTTTTATTTTTAAATGATATAGATAGATTTATTTTTTCCAAATACTTTTGTAAGTAAAATAGTAATGAGTAAATAAACACTAAGATACCCATCATTTCTAGGGATTCCTCAATAGTAGTAATCATTCCATAAGCAAAATTATTTTCCCCATACATTTGCGAATGATATCCACCAATCATTTCTACTCCGATCGCCCCCCCTACATAGATCATGCCAGATAGCATAAATAAAGTCCTGATTTTTTTGGGTAGAGCTTTAAGAAAAGAAATAAATGCCACACTAAAAACAAGCAAAAATATAAAAGCAGGAATTATCCAAGTAAAATAAAAAACTCCACTAGCATTCAGGGGTTCTCGTAAAACCGTTAGAATTTCATGCATCATGGCAATTTCATCAATAGCCATGATGAAAAAAAGTACAGCTAGAAATTTCCAATGTTTAGTATAACGAGAATTATTGGCTCTTTTTTTGTAAGCAATGACAGATAGTAATAGGGAACAAAATCCCAAACTTAGTGCTGAGTAAAAAGTAGGCAAATTAGATTCTTCATCTAAACGGAACAATCTTCCTGAATAATCCCCCCCGTGATATTCATTCAGAATAAAAGCACCTGAATGAGATAAAATATTGGCAAAAATTAACAACATAATAATAACCAACAATATTTTACATACTTTGTCAGGTTGTAGATTTAAAGTCAGAATGTTTTTTCGATCGGCTTGGGTCTGAGAATATATATTCAATTTTTCGTTTCTTTGTTTTTCTCGTTCTGGTCGGATAATTTTTTTGACAAAATAATTGAGAGTATTTTGTTGTAGGTAACCTCGAACAAGTAAAATTTCTCCTATTTTTTTGTAAGGATATTTGTTTTTTTGCTCTCT
>JBFRWE010000319.1:0-7811 GCA_051439345.1 Xenococcaceae cyanobacterium | reverse complement strand
TAATTTGGTGCGACGGGTAGGACTCGAACCTACGTCCAGCCGATTATGAGTCGATAACCCTCATTCCTCGACCCCGAAGGATAAGTTGTGAATAAGGATAATGCTGCTCTACCCACTGAGCTACCGTCGCATAATTTTAAATTACAGATTGAATTAGTTTAAATAAACCAAGAATTTTGGCGCAACTAGGAGCTAATGGCTAATAGCTCTAACACAACCAAGATTTTCGCTCTATGCCAGAAGTCCGTAACTTCGATTATGGTTCTCGCATTACTAATCGATCGAGTTCTATCGATTGTGGACTTAAACTCTTCAATAAAGTTTTGTCGTCCAAAGTTAATTCTGCTAAATCATCTGTTACCGTCATCTGAGTCAATTTATTTTCACCTCCTTTAAAATTACAAATTGTTTAGTACTCCTGGTGAGATTTGAACCCACACGTAAACAGATTTTAAGTCTGTTGCCTCTTCCGATTGGGCTACAGGAGTATGATTGCCCCGCCAAGGCTCGAACTTGGACTCTTCCCTTTCAAAGAGGGAGATGTTGCCAATTACACTACAGGGCATTGAAGCGAGAGTGGAGACTGATGTATTATTCAATTACACTACACTCTCACAATGGGTTGGGAGGGACTCGAACCCACGATAGAATGATGATTCTATGGCTGTTTAGCAAACAGTTTGCCCTGCGGGTATCGACCTCTCCAAACTGCCACAGTTAGGATTTTTTCCTTCTGTAGCAATAGCAGTGCTGACGGGACTTGAACCCGCAATTTCCTGCTTGAAAGACAGGTGGCTTTACCAATTTGCCTACAGCACCATAGGGAGGGGACTAGGATTTGAACCTAGAACAAGAGTTTTGGAGACTCTGATGTTGCCGTTACACCATCCCCCCTGGTAACAGCGATGGGAATTGAACCCATATCTTCCAGCTAAGTATATTAATTTATTCAGTTTTCGAGGTTCGGATTTTAGTTTGATTCGTCAAGGGAACAAGTACATATATATAAATCCCTTGTCAATTAACCCCAGACTAATAATATAAGGCAGCAAAGTTTAATGTAATATGTGTAATATTACTAATAAAAGATACTGCTTTATTTTCATAAGATACTGTTAGTATCTATCTACATTTATAATGGAATCATATTGCTCAAAAACATTATTATTTCTTGAAATGAGATAGTGAGTTGTGCTTGAGAAATAATTGCTCGATCGAGGAATAGGAAATTATTTGAGTAATGAAAATAATCGATGACTCCCATCAGAACTAGATTGGTTATGTACTTACTAACAATAACCAAAGTTATTAAGATAAAGTTGAGCTAATTTCATTTAAAGTAACCAGAAACTTATTTGGTTAGATTACACGGTTTTTAACTCAACAAAAGGTTATGATTGCTGAGTTTTGTCTCTCTTCCCCAGCAAAATGATTCAGGGAAAAAACCAGCAAAACTTTACTATTATGCAACCCATTCCGCTTTCTCATGACAATTGACGCTATCTATAGCTAATGCACGATAATTGGTATAATTCTAATTTCTGTTTTCCTTAATTGATTCAGTACACGAGTTAATATGCAAAGAGCTTATATTATTAAAAACTCTTTTTAACCAAACAAGATATCACAATAATCAGCTAGAAAACTCTGCTATGAGTTAGCTAAATATATAGTGATCAAGCCTGAAATATTAATCGTGTAAAAATATCAAACTAGTTAATGACTATGAAGTTATTAGTCTCAACAATGTCTATCCTAAATGTTTATCCTAGGAATGAACTCTGTTCTCGCAGATATCGTTCATAACCACTTGCGCTATGTCTCTGGTAAGGAGTTTCTATTGTATTGAGTAGCCAAGAATATAGATTTATTTGAGATTTAATAAAGTTTGTTTTTGACATAGCTGTATTCATTGGTTTCGACCTCCTTACTTTTGCTTTTTTGTAGTATAACACCAATTTTTGATTTTTGTACTTTTTTTTGCCAAAAAATTTTTAAATAAGATTTTGATGATTGGGCGATCGCAGAAGCAGTAAAAAATAAAGTCATTATTATGGAAACAAAGATTTCAGCCAGCATTTTAGCCACCATTCTGACTAAGCATGGAATTGAAGTTAAGATGCTTGAGGCAAAGTTTCATCCTCGATTTGCCATTTTGGAGTAGCTTCTTCGCTCGTTTTCCTTTTGTCTCGGTGCGCTTGCCTTCTTATTTAAAGACAAAGCCAGTTAAAAAATTAGGACTCTCAAAAAGAAAAATTTAACTTAAACTGGGAAATGCTACTAATCAATTCCGTCTATGTCTAATCGACATCAGCTTTCTAAACCCGACGCAGATATTACCAACTACGAATGGGAAGTTACTCCTCCCAGTGTCAAAATTGTGCTTCAACAATTAGAGCAATTTCTGCAACAAAAACAACAAACTCTAGAAAGAGTCAAAGCAGAAAATAATTGGTTAAGAGAACAACTAGATTTACGTATAGATAGACAAGCTAAAGTTCCTAAACCCCAACTACCAGAAGTAATTCTCTGGGCTACTATAGGTCTAATTATAACAATTGGTGGCACTTTTATTCCTGCTTACACCCTTGCTCTTCCTTGGCATTGGGGAGAACAAGGAATGCACATTGAAACTCTGAGAGTTAGTTATCAAATTGGTGCAGTTTTATTAATAGGGTGTGTAGGGGGTAGCGGTGCTGCTTTACTATCTCAACTTGCTTATGTAGTTTTAGGTTTGACTGGCGTGCCTATTTTCGATCGCGGTGGTGGGTGGGAATATATCCTCGAACCTAATTTCGGTTATTTAGTCGGATTTATAATAGGGGCTTGGGTCTGTGGTATTTTAGCTTTTACCTCAAAGGTCAAACTAAGTCTTTTAGCTGTTAGTTCTCTAATTGGATTGTTTACTATTCATTTGATCGGAGTTGTTTACCTGACAGTGCTAACTTATGTTCCAGGCTTAAATAATCAGCTTAATTCCCTAGGACAAAGTATTATTACTTATTCTTTTAATCCGTTGGGAGGACAATTGGCAGTTGTGTGTGCTGGTTGCTTGATTGCTTATGTAGTGCGTAAGATGATGTTTTCCTAGGGCTAGTTTCGGTATTATTACTGATAGGGATCAATATCTACAATCAAATGATAAACGCGATCGCAACTCAACTAAAATCCGTCATCGAGTCTGAAGAATTAGTACAAGTTACCGAAGCGGAAACTTATTGGCAAAAAAAAATTAGGCAAGTAGTAATAGATTCTGCTGCTTCTGCTTACTTAATTTTTCCGCCGACAGTAGAGAAGCTAGCAGCAATAGTAAAATGGGCGCACCAAGAAAAATGTCGGCTCATTCCTTGTGGTAATGGCAGTAAATTGGATTGGGGAGGGTTAAGCCAAGATATACAACTGATAGTAAGTACTCAAAAATGCGCTCGTCTAATTGAGCACGCTGTAGGAGATTTAACTGTCACCGTAGAAGCAGGAATCAAGTTAGCAGATTTACAAGCACAACTACAAGCAACTAATCAATTTTTACCCATCGATCCAGCTTTTGGCGAACAAGCTACTATTGGTGGTATCCTCGCTACAGCAGATACAGGCAGTTGGCGAGAGCGTTATGGTGGTATCAGAGATATGGTATTGGGCATCTCTTTTATCCGTGGAGATGGGGAAATAGCTAAAGCAGGAGGAAGAGTTGTTAAAAATGTGGCTGGCTATGACTTAATGAAGTTATATACTGGCTCTTATGGTACTTTAGGAATCATTACTCAGGTTACTCTACGTACTTATCCCCTACCAGAAGCATCCAAGACTATAGCATTAACAGGGGACTATACAGCTGTTGCTCAAGCAGTGCAAACTCTACGTAATTCGGGATTAACTCCTACGGCTGCGGATTTGGTTTCTGCATCGGTGGTAGATAAACTAGGAATAGCTAAAAATCCTGCTTTAATTATCCGTTTCCAAACTATTAGCCAGAGTATAGCTCAACAAATATCTCAACTAGAATCGATCGCGCAACAGCTAAATTTACAAGTTAGTCATTATCAGGATATAGATGAAACTAACTTATGGCAGAGATTATCAGAAATCATCCGTTTCCCTAGCTCTGAGACAGCAATTATTGGCAAAATAGGAGTAATACCTACTGCTGTTGTTAATTTACTGCAACAGCTAGAAACAATTACAGCTAATCAAGAGTTAGTTATGATTCATGCTGGTAGTGGAATTGGGCATTTACACATAGACAATATAGATGATGAGGCAGCTTATTTGACTTTAATTGCCAAAATTCGCTCATTCTGTCACGATAACGACGGTTTTTTGACTGTTTTGACAGCACCTAATTCAATTAAACAACAATTAGATCCTTGGGATTATAGCGGTAATGCTTTACAAATAATGCGAGCAATTAAACAAAAATTCGATCCCAACAATATTTTCAATCCAGGTCGTTTTGTTGATGGAATATAAACATAGTGAAAGAACAACTAACTAACTTCGATTTTAAAAATCCACCCAAACAAGAACTAATAGATACTTGTGTTCATTGTGGCTTTTGCTTGGCTACTTGTCCTAGTTATCGTGTGATTGGGAAAGAGATGGATTCTCCGCGAGGCAGAATTTATTTAATGGATGCTATCAATAAAGGAGAAGCAACCATAGATGAGACTACCTCCCAACATTTTGATTCTTGTTTAGGGTGTTTAGCTTGTGTCAGTACTTGTCCTTCTGGGGTAGCTTATGACCAATTAATTGCTGCAACTCGTCCTCAAGTGGAAAGAAATCAACCACGCACTTTAGCAGATAGATTAATTAGAACTCTTATCTTCAATCTTTTTCCTTATCCTAATCGTTTAAGGGCTTTTCTTCCTTCCTTATGGCTCTATCAGCAATCAGGACTACAAAAACTAATTCGTCAGACAGGGATTATTAAAAAAATATCTCCCCGATTGGCAGCAATGGAGTCAATTTTACCAAAAATAACTACTAGCTCACTCTATGATAATTTACCAGAAATTATTCCTGCTCAAGGAGAAAAACGTTATCGTGTAGGGGTGATTTTAGGATGCGTACAAAGATTATTTTTTGATTCTGTTAATGAGGCGACAGTAAGGGTTTTAACTGCCAATGGATGTGAAGTAGTCATTCCCAAAACTCAGGGTTGTTGTGCTGCTTTGCCTGCACACCAAGGACAAGAAGAACAAGCACAATCTTTAGCCAGACAAATGATTAATAGTTTTGCTAATACTGATGTAGATGCAATTATTATTAATGCAGCAGGTTGTGGACATACTCTTAAAGAATACGGTCATATTTTAGGGGATGATCCCCAATATAAAGAACAAGCTCAAAAATTTGCTAATAAAGTTAAAGATGTACAAGAATTTTTAAGTGAAGTTGGATTAACCGCTAAACTCTCACCTCTAACGGATCGGGAATTAAAGATAGTATATCAAGATGCTTGTCATTTGCTGCACGGACAAAAAATTAGTCTTCAACCTCGTCAAGTCTTAAGGCAAATCCCAGGAGTAAAATTAACTGAACCTATAGATGCTGCTTTGTGTTGTGGTAGTGCAGGAGTGTATAATATGCTGCAACCAGAAGTAGCTGAAGACCTAGGACAGCAAAAAGTCACTAATTTGCTTAATACGGGTGCAGATTTGATCGCTTCGGCTAACCCTGGTTGTTCTCTACAGATTACAAAGCATCTAAATTTACAAAATAAAAAGATCGAGATATTTCATCCTATGGAATTATTAGATTATTCAATTCGAGGTATCAAGTTAGGTCTAAATAGGATGGGTAAATAGTAATGCTTCATCAGATAGGTTTATAAATCTAAGATAATCATTATTAACAAAACTACGACAAAGGCAGTAGAAAGTAAAACACAAAAAGTTTGTAAAAAAGCAATTTTCTTGTTTGCTTTATCAAATTGATACTGCAAAGAGTAAAGTTGCTTTTCTACAGCAGCATATCTTTGATTGCCTGAGTGTTTATCACCTTGATTTTTACTAGGGTCATAAACATTTTTCATCTCTTCTAGCAGTTTAGATTGCTGAGACATAATGTTTTTCATTTGTTCTACCTCAGCAATATTAGACTGAGATTGAGCAACTTTATAAAGATATTTTTCAAGCAAACCTGGACCAAGCTGGAAATATCCTTTATAAGCAGAAAAAATGGCATTAACTAATTCTTTAGCTGGTGTATTTTTTAAAAGATAGCCTTTTGCTCCTACCTGAAGAGCCGTATTTAGATAAGAATCTTCATCATGAACACTAAGAATTAAAACTTGAGTGTCCACAAACCTTTCTGTAATAATTCTTGTTGCTGTTAGTCCATCTAAAGCTGGCATGTCAATATCCATTAAGACTATATGAGGGCGAAGCTCTTCTACCATAGTCAGAGCCTGTTGCCCATCATTGGCAACACCAACTACTTCTAAACTTGGTTCTCCTTCTAAATAACTAACTAAAATCTCTTGAATTGTTTGTTGATCGTCAACTATAAGAACTTTGAGCATTGGATTAATTGAGGCAAAATTTTTATTTGATTGTTTATGTTATGGCAGTTTCCATTTAAACGCAGTATGGCGATTATCTGGCTTGATGAGATACAAATCATTTAAGTTGAGAGAACGAGAAAAGGTAAGAGAAATAAGATTTTAATTCTTTAAGTCCTACTTAAAATTCTCTACTCTATTAAATTGAGTAAATCGAGAATTGCTATAAACAAAATGTCTTAATTTTTTTGACAAGTATCTCTATTTATTAAACATCAAAATCATTGAAAAGTATACAGATTGATGTGAGTACACTCTAAAAAAAATCATAGGTCAAGACGGGAGTTTAGGCTAAAGTTTGACTAAGAAATCAAGCCAAATAATCGATTTTTAAAAATTGGCTAAACCGAAGTAAAATCAGGCATTAAGTAGGTGGGTGTAATTAATTATAAAATGAGGGAAGGCAGAGGGAGCAGAGGGGCAGAGGAAGCAGGGGAGAAATAAAACGCTATCTATCTTATATTTAATTGCGTTCGGCTACTTAGATGAAAATGACTTCCTCCAACTTCCTGACAAAAACTGAAAATTGGGGGGTAAAAACTAGATCATTATCTAGCATTGTCAGTGAGTTCTAAGCTTACGAGAGCATTGAGAGACTTTGAATCTAACTCAGAACGCTGAAATTGTTTGGTTAGTACTTATAGCCTAATAATAAAACCAGGATTTACATTGATATAATGTAAGTCCTGGAGGTGTTCGAGAAGTATCTAATTACATAATAAGAAAATTGACGCGGAGGATCATCCGTAAATTGTCGTAATTTATGCTGTCTCTTCAGTCATTTATCTTAATATACATTTAAGCTTTATTCAAAATTCATGAGTTTTCACTTAAATGTAAACTAAATAACAAATTTTTACCAGATTTTTTCCAGCTCTCGGCGATCGCGATTTGGTTGTTTCCTTTATATTTCCTACGTTCTTACGGTTGACGTGACCAGGGGTTTCAACCCCTGCCATGCACGGGCATCCCTTTAGTTTTTAGTAGTTAGTTTTTAGTTTTATTTATCGATCAGACCTCAGACCGATTAACCAAAAACTAAGAACTAAGAACTAGTACAGACAAGGCATGCCTTGTCTCTACCTAATAACTAGAATCTCCGCGTAAACACCATTTAATTTAGTATTAGTAGAAAATAGTTCTTTTTCTAGTTACCAAAATTAATTAAAGCTCACCCCGAATCTCTTCGACTACTCCATCACGAATTACTACTTCTACATTCAGTTTTTTAACTAAATTGTCTCCTTTT
>JBFRWE010000318.1:0-11200 GCA_051439345.1 Xenococcaceae cyanobacterium | reverse complement strand
TAGTTGATCCTGCACCTTTTTTGTCACCAATAATCTTCAATTTGTCAAATTTTCCTTGCCATTGATTTGGAACTATATAAGAGTAGCCAGCACAATTTCTACCTGTTTCTGTAAACTTCTGAGAATTCTGCAATATCAAAGAGTATATTTGTCTTCTACCATAATCTTTTTTTAAAAATCTAAGAGCATCTAACTCCTGAGCAATAACCATTTCAGGATGAGCATCAAGTAAAGAACCGACTAGAGTATGTCCACTTCTTGGATAACCAATAAACATACAATATTTATCTATTTTGTTAAAAATCTCTTTATGTTTAAGTCCTTGATAATAAGATTCAAGATAGAGGCGATTGTTAGATTTTCTATAATCAAAATGCCTAGCTAACTGATAAATTTCTTTAAATAAGTTACTCATTGTTTGTCTCTACTAATTTTTATAATTCATTTAGGTATTTACCAAAGATTTTGTTGCTTCATTTCTGCTGCTCTTTGGGTATGAGCTAAATACTCTTGCTTAGTTTTGCTGGGTAAATTTTGTAGTTTCAAGTCTATGTAACGGCGAAGTTTTAAAAATGTTTGTTGCTGCCATCTTGGTGTTGCTAGCCAACGTTGGTAAGCCGGTACTGCTCGCTCTTCTATTAAACTGCGCCATTGGGCAACCATTTGTCTGTAACTAGTCTCTTCTGCTCTAATACGACCATTATCAATCATTGACTGTCGTAATTTTGGATTATCTCTTAAGCGTTGAAGAGTAGATATTGTCTCATCTATAGAAATAACTTCTAAGTAATCAAGTTCGCTTTTACGTTCAGCTAAAAAAGCAGATTCTCGTCCTAAAATTGCTGGTACGCCAGCGTGCCAGGCATTGTAAAGTTTAGTACCTGGCTTCCAATCATAACTGCTTTGGGCATCAAATCTACGTATAGCCAAAACTACATCAACATCACTAAAATCAGACCATTGATCGCGAGTATTTTTTGCTTGCCAGTTTAAACCAAGAGATTTAAGTTTTTCTTGCCAGGAAGAATCTTGGAGTTCTGGTGCTAGGTTGGATTTAGTTCCAAAGAAAGCAACATTTTCAAATTTATCTCCACGATTAAGATTGCGAGGAATTAAACCTGGTTGAGTCCAGTGAGGAATAAAGTGACTTTCCCAAAGCCTCCCTATATGGTTATTGCTTGCCTGTCGCGGATTTTGAACAATATAAAATTGAGCATAAGGATGTCGATTGCCATCCCCCTGCATACACACAATTAGCTGTTTTGCTCCTGGTTTGATAGAGTTTTTTAAAAACCAGCGATGAGATAAAATTATGCCTTCAGTTGGTATTTTCCCTACGAGTTGACAAGGAAAATCATTAGCTCGAAGATGAAGATAGGTTTGTAATGTCCAGTTATATTGACCAATAAAATTGCTCTGTTTAACAATCTGCCATTGACTATAGGTATCAGGAGTTTGTAGCCATTGCTGTTCAGGTATTTGCTCTTCAGGAATATAAAAATATATTGGCGGTAAATTGTTTTTCATAGTTGTAATTGTATAAACGTGAGTTTCATAAAGTTAGAAAAGGTTAGGAGATAAAGCAGACAATTCTTTATATTCTGAATTCAGAGCAGGCTTTTGAGGCAAATTCAATATAGACAATCAAGTGATACTAGACAATAATGTCATAGATTATTTCAGATGATTCATGATTTTTTTCATTCTATTTTCCCAAGAGAATTGACGGGCAAAATCAATTTGTTGAACATATCCATTAGCTTTGTAAGGATGAGTTTCTAAAGCTCTTTTAAGAGCATTTGCATAAGCAGTAGGATTATCTGTTTCGCACCATGCTGCAACTATGTCTGTCTGTTTAAATTCTAGCAATGGCGGGATTTTCGTAGCTACAATTGGTGTTCCCGACGCTAAATATTCAAAGAATTTTAAAGGAGAAGTAAACGTCGCTGCTTCTCCAGAACAATGAGGATGAGCTAGGATATCTGCTGCTTGCAGCAAACTAGGTAGTTGTTCGTGAGGAAGATAGCCTAAAAAAGTAGTATTATCAATCTGCGTTCTTTTAATTATCTCTCGATATCTTTCTAATTGCGAATCATTGCCTCCAGCAAAAACGAACTGAATATTTGGTAATTTTTGAGCTACTTCTAATAATAAATCTACTCCTTTGAATTTATATAATCCTCCTGAGTAAACAACTAATGAAGTTCTACCAGAATCTAATAGTTTTTCGCGCCATTTTCTTGCTTTTTCTGGCTGCCTAACTAAAAAAGATTGATTAAAACTCAAATGAAGCTTAACAATTTTTTCGGGGGGCATCCCATTAGCAATCATATTTTCTTTAACAGAATCTGCCACTGTAACTGCCACTTGAAACAAAGAACTATTAACAATTTCTGGTTCATATTTATTTTTTTGATAATGTTCTCGTTCATAAATTACAGGAATACCAAATTTAATTGCTACTTTAACTAAATTCCAATCTAAAGTATGGAGAATTTTAGTATGAGGAAATATATATAGGGGGAAATAATATTTACAGATAACTGTGCTTGGATTATTCCATTTTCCTCCTCGATCGCTAATCGGGAAAGGCATAGCTAAAGGGAGTACTTTAAGTTTTTCTTGAATATTATAATATTTAATTAATTCTGTTGATGGCTTTTGCGGACGAAAAGGATACAACCAATCTAGGGGATTATAAGATTTATTAGTCTGGTTAGGATAAACTAGAATCGAAGAATATCCCAAATTAGCTACGGCATTGGCTGTATTAACATCGTGAACTATATGGGCTTCTGCTTGAGGAAGAGTATTTCTAGTAAAGAAAACATAATGCTTAGACATTAACTATCACCTATCACCTATTACCTATTACCTATTACTCTTTAATAATCAACTTTCTTCGGCTAATTTATGTTCGTACAGTTTAAGAATATCGAGTAGATTTTTAGCTGATTGATAAGACTCTTCAACTATTTGCTCTTTCTCTTCTTCTTCAATTAAATCTTCAGTTACTAAGCGTAAAGAGCCAAGCATAGAATTAAGATGATTACGCATTTGATAGGAAAAATGGAGTTTATTTTGTGTGTTTAAAGAAGTATCTACAGAAAATTCTAATTCTGATTTGGGGTCATCTTTAAATTGCATGGCATAAAGGCGGGCGTAATAGCCATTTTTCGCGAGTAATTCGTCATGATTACCTATTTCTACTGCTTTGCCTTGATCTAAAACGACAATTTGATCCGCTTTTTGTACTGTAGATAGCCTATGAGCTATGACTAGAGTAGTTCGATCGCGACACAATTCATCAATTGCTTCTTGAACTAATCTTTCAGAAACAGTATCTAACGCACTGGTAGCCTCATCTAAAATAAGAATGTCTGGATTGCGGAGTAAAGCACGAGCGATCGCCATTCTTTGTCTTTGCCCTCCAGAAAGCATAACCCCTCTTTCCCCAATTTCTGTATCAAATCCATGGGGTAGTTGAGTGATAAATTCGTAGGCATTAGCTCTTTTCGTTGCTGTGATAATTTCTTCTTCACTAACTTCTGTTAATCCATAACAAATGTTGTAGCGTACAGAGTTGCTAAATAAGAAGGTTTCTTGGCTGACTATTCCCATAGAGCGTCGAACGCTTTTAACATCATATTCTCGTAGATCTCTACCGTCTATGGTGATGCGACCTTTGATAGGATCGTAAAATCTAGGTAACAAATCAGCTATGGTCGATTTTCCTGCTCCAGAAGCACCTACTAAAGCAATAGTTTTTCCTTTCGGAATCCATAAATCTATCTCTTTAAGAACTAATTTTTGATGCTCTGGATAAGCAAAACTCACTCCTTCAAAACGAATTCCTTTGGTTAATTTAGTATAATTTTCTTGGCCTGATTCAATAAATAATTTGTTATCACGACGTAAGAATTCAACGACAATTTCAGTACTGGGAATATTATTAGCAAGTTGAGTACGACTACTATTAAACTGACCGACGATGGGCAATAAACGAAATAAAATAACTACATAGGAAATAAGTACAACTGGAGGTAATTGCTCAATAAATATGTAATTTCCCAACCAAACTAACCCTAAAACAAGTACAATACCTGATATTTCATTAATAGGACCAATAAGTCCTGTTACCGATTGAGCTTCTAGTTGTGCCTGTTCTCTTTCTTTAATAAACTCTTTGATAATTCCATATTCTTCTTCTTCACTACTAACAGTTTTTATGAGGCGAATTCCTGTGAGAATTTCATGTATTTTTTGGGAATATTCTCTAGATTTTTGAGATAAATATCTCCCTAATCTTTTCGAGTAAAGAACAAAGTATTGATTGCCAATAACAATTAATCCTAGTAATACTGTAGCTACAATAGTCAACTGCCAAGAAATTACCAGCAAAATATAAACAAAAGTCAAAATATTAATACAGCTAACAAATATTTTGATCACATTACGAATTGATGCTGCTGCTCTTTCTATTTCCCTATTAACACGACTAGCGATATCTCCTATTTTATTTTTGTTATGAAAATCCAAACTGACATCTAAAATTAGCTGAACGCCTGATAATCTCATACCATTAACTAAAGACTTAGAATAGTAATTACCAATCAGCAAATTAATATAGTTTGTGGCATTCTTGAGTATTATTGCTGCTAATACTAGTCCAACCATCATGATCAATTTTTGTTCTCCTTCAAAAGCATCAAATAAGGAGAAAAATTTATTGATAATTTCTGGTTTATTAGGAACTTTTAGTTCTCCCTCTTCTCCCAAAAAAACTGCCAAAATTGGTATTAGTAAAGCACTACTAACACCATTAAAGATAGAACCACTAAAACTGAAAAGAACAATCAGTAAAACCATCAATGGTCTTTCTCTGATTGTCTTAAGAATAAATTTGCTAGAAGTCATAGGGGATTAATTTAGAGTAAATAAAATCATCTATTTTGATTCAAACATTGTCATGATGCGATCGAGTATTTGCGCCATTGTCTCGATGCTATAGTATTGAATACATCTTTTCCTTGCCTCTATTCCTTTGGTTTTAGCTGTATCTAAATCAGCAAAAATTGCTTGAATTGCATCGGCTATTTGTTCAGGACAATTAGGAGCAACTAAATATCCAGTATCGTCTAAAATTTTGGGTATGTCTCCTACATTAGTCGCCAAAATCGGTTTTGCCATTGCCATGCCATCGGTTAATTTTAAAGGAAATTGAGCTTGTGCAGCAGGAGTATCTCTTTGGGGAACAACAATAAGATCGGCTGCTGCCACAATTTCAGGCATCATATTTACGGGAGAGCGAGGAAGTTGAATAATCCATTTACTCCACTTTTCTTTTAATTGTCGATCGTAATCATCGTAAGGACTACCACCAACGATCGCGAGTCTTAAATCCGATTGTCCCAGTTTATCTAAAGCAATCAGTACATCTTCTACTCCTTTATAGGGTCTGGGTGCGCCAGGAAACATTAATATTTTGTAATCAGCTAAATTATACTTAATACGGCTAGCTTGATAATCATATTTAGCTGGATCGAAAAGATCGGTGTCTTTGCCATTAGGAATATAAGTACCTCCAAAACGCTTTTGTAAAAATTGGTTATGGATAGTAATAATATCTGCGCGATGATAAAATTTTTCAACCCATTTGAGATAAAGAGGATGATCTGGATGTTTTAATGCTCCTTCTGCGGTAAATATATCCCTGAGAAATTGCTTGCTACCAGGACAATATTGCCATTTTTCGCCACCATGCCAACTTAATTCCCAGTCATCAATATCTAACATTAAAGGACGATGACTTAAAAACTTTTTAGCCAAGGCAATACCAAAACTAGTAGGCTTTAGCTTAACTGCATAAATAATATCGCCATCAATTTTTTTCAATACTTGAGACGCTGCAGAGAAAAAACCAGAATGATACTGACAGGGAAAAGCAAATATTGGGATTTCACTATTATCGATCGCCTTTGCCTTCTCGCCAAAAGCAACACCGACCATTTCTACTTGATAATCTAGTTTCCGCAGAGCTTGAGCTAAAAGAAAGGGACGGACACCCCCACCCCATCTACCCGCACCACTACTGGATAGATCGCTGACTACTAGAGAAACTTTAAGTTTGTGATTGTCTGCTGGCACAGTTATCAGTTATCTTTTGACTACTTTTTTCTAATGATGGTCTATTCCTAGCTGAATCGTCGAGATGTAGATAAAAGATACTGGTTAGAATAGAGACATGATAAGGGAGACAAAGGGGAAATTTCTTTCCACACTTTCCTCTCCCTTTCAATTAATGATAGCTATTGATTACACTTAAGTCTCTTGTTGTTGATAGAGATAGTAATAACGTCCTTTTAATTCCATCAACTCTTCATGAGTTCCCTGTTCCACTACCGAACCCGAATCCATCATAACGATCGTATCCGCATTTTTGATTGTACCTAGACGGTGGGTAATAAAGAAGACAGAACGGTCATGGAAGGCTTCTTTCAGATTACGGGATACTTGCTGTTCGGTAAAATAATCTAAGGCACTAGTTGCTTCATCCAATACCAATAAAGCTGGCTGTTGCAGAACAGTACGAGCGATCGCGATTCTTTGTCTTTGTCCCCCAGATAAAGATGAACCCCGCTCTCCCACTCTAGTATTGTAACCATTGGGCAGAGTCATAATAAATTCGTGAGCAGCAGCAATTTGCGCAGCAGCAATGATTTCTTCCGTAGTAGCATCAGGATTAGTTAAAGCAATATTATCCTGAATTGTTCCTTCAAATAAGAGAGTGTCTTGAGGTACAACTCCAATTTGACGACGTAGAGAGTAGAGTTCTACTTTATGGATATCATAACCATCAATTAAAATCCTGCCCGCTTCTGGCTCATAAAGGCGAGAAATCAACTTAGTTAGAGTACTCTTACCTGCACCACTTCCGCCCACAAGACCAACAAACTGTCCTGGAGCAAAGTCTAAATTAACATTAGAAAGCTGCAAAGGGCCAGTTTTTTTGAAGCGGAAACAGACACCGTCGTATTTAACCCTACCCTGAATTGCTGGCATAGGAATATTCTGACGATCTGCTTCTGCTTCCTCGGGATGATCGACAATATCAGCTAATCTTTCTAGGGATAAGGCTGTTTCTTGGAAGTTTTGCCATAATTGTGCTAGACGCATAATCGGCGAAGTAACATAACCAGAGATAATTCTAAAGGCAATTAACTGACCCAAGGTAAGGTTGCCATCGATTACCAAATAAGCTCCTACCCCAATAATCAAAACACGGGATAGTTTATTGAGAAATCCACTAGCAGAACTAGCTATGGTCGAAGTAATTACAGTTTTAAACCCAGTAGAAACATAACGAGCGTAACGTTCTTGCCATTGCCAGCGAGAACGCAACTCAATATTTTGCGCTTTTACGGTTTGAATCCCTGTTAGTATCTCTACCAGATAAGATTGAGTCTCTGCATTGCGCTCTGCTTTAGTTCGGAGTTGTTTCCTAATAGTGGGCGAGAAAATAAGAGTTAAAGCGATAAATACAGGAATAATTGCCAGAGAAACAGCTGTTAGTAGAGGACTGTACATAAGCATAACGATTATATACAGTACAGAGAAAACCGCATCCAAAACTACAGTTAATGCCGTTCCTGTCAAAAACTGACGAATTCTTTCTAGTTCGTTTACCCTAGTAGAAATCTCTCCTACTGGTCTTTTTTCAAAGTAACGCAGTGGTAAGCGCAAGAGGTGGTCAATAATTTCTGAGCCTAGAGTCATGTCGATACGATTAGTAGTATCAACAAACAAATACGTCCTTAGAGTAGTCAGTAAAGCTTCAAAAACATTGATAACAATTAGAAAAACAACTAATGGAGCAAGGGTGTCTGGACTATTTTGATTAATAACTTTATCGATGATGGTCTGAATCATCAAAGGATTAGCCAGATTAAATAGCTGGACAAAGAAAGAAGCAATAAATACTTCAATTAGTACCCGTTTGTACTTGATAATTGAAGGTAGAAACCAGCTAAGACCAAATCTTTCTTGAGGAGTCTCCTTAGTTTTTTGGAGTAGTAATACTTCTCCTGCATCACCCCAAGTCTCAAAAAAGTCCTCAGGAGCGCGTTTGAGCAATCCTAATTCGGGAACACCAATTACAATCGATTTATCACTAATTTCGTAGATTACGGCTAGACTATCTTGCCAGCGTACTAAGCAAGGAGTTTCTAAACGCACAAAGGCCTTGGCTGGAGCATTAATCAACTGAGGATTTAACCCCATCAATTCAGAGACAGCACCACACAAAGGTAAAGATAGATGACCTGTCCGTTGGATCTGCTCATCCAAAACGCGCTGAATTACTTCTCGCCGAAAAGGCATATTGAAATATCTACTGATCATCTGGAAGCAGGCGACCCCAACTTCTAGAGGGGTATTTCCCCGAAAAATAGGATAATCTCTCGGTGCTAATTTATCCTTATTATCTCTTTCATCAAATTCACTCTCAACGTGTTCTATTTTGTCTGGTGCATACTCAATTTCTCCACCCCAGTCAACAGAGTTTCCTTCTCCACTATGAGCAACAATACTGGAAATACCTAAAGCATCGTTGTTTAGTTCTTCCCCCTCTTCATAGTCAAACCATTTATTGCGGGGAACGGAAATTAGACGAGCAGGACGAGAACCTGTTACCTTGAGAAGCTGACGGTCTTTAGTAAATTCGAGACGCTCGCCCACAGCAAAGTCCTCGAGCGCTCCGCCTCCACTAACAAGCCAAATTTTGCGAGGATCTAGTAAAGGACGAATTAAGTCTGCACTTAAAGGATGCTCTCCTGAGGGCAAATAATAAACTTCTGTTTCTTCTGCTGCTTTTTCGGCTAGCTTTTTAATGTCTAAATCGCCTTGGGCTTCTTTTTCGATCTGAATGCCCAAGATATCAAATATTTCGACTAAACTAGGTTTATGGCTAAATTCTTGTTTGAGTTGAGGATATTGCTCTAATAAATTGTAAAATTCTTGATTTCCTAAAGTCAGACAAACAACTTCTGTCGAAGCCATTGCCGTCTCACAAGGGATACCTCTTGCTAAATTAACCCAACCAATGATTTGTCCTGGTTTAATTAATTCTAGGGTTATGGGCATTTTAGTGCGGGGATCGTAACCAAGCATTCTTGCTTGTCCCTCGCAGATGATGGCTATCTGCCCTTGCATTTTTTCCCTCATAACCATCACCTGCCCCATGCGATAGCGTAATGGCTTGAGTTTTTTAGCTAAATTAGCGATTTCCTCTGGGGGGAGTTGGTTAAATTGGGGAACCAGAGAAAGAAATTGTTCAATTACTGTAATTGTATAGCTCATAATTGCGTCAGCTTAACTAGTGACTGGGCTAGGTAAAAACGATACTTTCTGGCTAATTTCTCCATTTAGCCATTCTTTAAACATAGAATCAAGCATTCTTTGTCTCATTGGTGCATCTAGCTCGGCAGAAAGGTAATTTTCTAAGCGAATAATCACTATCCATTCCCCTATACGAGTAGGTGGTACTATTTGACCGGGTTTCATTGTAGAAAGAAGTTGAGCAATTTTAGGATGAGGAGCATTAATTTCTACTGGTCCAATTAAACCTCCTGTTTGAGCTTCCGATCCTTGCGAATATTCCATTGCTAATTCTCTAAAACTATTCTCTTTCTCTTGAATCCGAAAATAAAGTTCTTGAGCAATTTCTGCTTTATTAGTCCTAATCAAAGAATAAACTACTCGGTCTAACTGAGTTTTACGTTGAGCAAAGTAAGATTCTACTTCATCTCCCCAAGTAGATTCTTTGAATTTATCCAGTCTTAGTTTTTTCAGCAGCATTTTTTCTAGCTGCTGACTTGTCATCCCTTGTTGTTGTAGCCAGCTTTGTACCTGTTCTTCAGTAATGAGTTGATGTTGCTGATAAAATTGATTGTGTGCCAAGGTTTTTTCTTCTGGAGAACATTCAATATTAGCGATCGCTTCATCTACAATTATTTCCTGAGCTAATTTCGGCAAAATTTGATACTCAGACAATAGAGGAATCAAATCTTCTGAAGTATATACTCGTTCACCAATTTCTAAAACAACACTCATAGGGATTAAATTAGACTAAGTACAAACGACTAAATAAGCATAACCAAGGAATACATGAATATACTTACAATACACCTATCATAAATATTACTTTCAGGTATATCAATTTATCTATATATAATTTTGTTCTACTGCTTATATTTCAACTAGATGATTTTTTTGATTTCAATTTAACTTACTTTCAAATGAATGGCATCTTCTTTACTACTTTTCTTTGTAATTAGCTGTAGCTTTGTTTACTAGAAAATAACAGAACTACTGCATAGGTACAAATTCCTTCTTCTCTACCTACAGGACCTAATTTTTCATTAGTAGTAGCTTTGATGCCTATTTGTTCTGGTTTGAGAGATAGGGTTTTTGCGAGGCGATCGCGCATGGGTTTAAGATGAGGCTTTAGTTTGGGACGTTCTGCTACTATAGTTGAATCGATATTGCCTATATACCAGCCTTGTGCTTGAATCAGTTGATGCACTTGTTCTAAAAGAGTTAGGCTATTTGCTCCTGCCCATTGCGGATCGCTAGGGGGAAAGTAATGACCAATATCCCCTAAACTCAATGCTCCGAGCATAGCATCCATAATGGCATGAGTCAGCACATCGGCATCGCTATGTCCTAGTAAACCCAAAGAGTGGGGTATTTTCACTCCACCGAGAATTAAATTTCTTCCTTCTACCAGTCGATGAATATCGTAGCCGTTACCAATGCGAATGTTCATTATTTAGTTGTTAGTTGTTAATTGTTAGTTGGGGCAAAGGGTTCTTAGCCCTTACATCATTATCGGTAAGAGCGATTTCAGAACCGCCCGTACAGTTAGTTTATAGTTCTGCTGTCTCTTTTACTATGGGGTTAGTTTATGTTGAGTTAAAAAATTGGCTATGGTTTGATTAAATATTTCTGGTTCGACGAGAAAAGCCCAATGATTACCAGGAACTTCTTTAATTTCTAAATTTTGTAAATATGTGCGATAAGGCTTCAGTTGCCAAGCGGTGCGATTGAGTCCTGTTTCTGGTTTGATCAAGAGAGTAGGGATAGTTAAATGTTGTGTCAATCCGTCTACTTTCATTACATCTTCAAAAATTGCATCCCTTGC
>JBFRWE010000317.1:0-6882 GCA_051439345.1 Xenococcaceae cyanobacterium | reverse complement strand
AAAAATAGCAAAAAAATAATTGAAAAAGCTATGTTATGGTTTTTTACATGAGCAAATACAATAACAACAATCAAGATACTTCTGAAGTAATTATTTCTCCTAGTCCTATATTTTCTAACTTATCGCTCGATAAACCTATACAGTTAGGTGTTATGGCTTCTGGGAGCGGTACAAACTTTGAGGCTGTTGCCCAGGCTATTGCTGATGGTAGGCTCAATGCAGAGATAAAAGTTTTAATTTATAACAATCCTCAAGCTAAAGTTCGATCGCGAGCAGAAAAATGGCATATTCCTACAGTATTGATCGATCATCGTCAATACAAACAACGAGAAAGTTTAGATAGAGAGATTGTTGCTACTCTGAAAGAGTATGAAGTGGAATGGGTAGTAATGGCAGGTTGGATGCGAATAGTTACTCAGGTTTTGTTAGATGGATTTCCCGATCGAGTTATTAATATCCATCCTAGTCTTTTACCTAGTTTTAAAGGTATTTATGCAATAGAGCAAGCTTTGGAAGCTAAAGTAAAAATTACTGGTTGTACAGTACACTTGGTTAGTTTGGAAGTAGATAGTGGACTAATTCTAATGCAAGCTGCTGTACCTGTTTTAGCGGATGATACTTTAGAAACGCTCCACATTAGGATACAAAAACAAGAACACCGTATATTACCAGAAGCTATCGCTTTAGCAGCAAAGAATCATAGTTAAAAATAATCCCTAACCTAGAAGCTAATGCTACAAACTTCCGGACTTAATCTCTTAATATTTCGTTCCAAGCCAATTACTGAAACTCTAGAAATCTCCTTTAGCTATGCAACACTAGTTATAAAGAGTCTAATTGATTGATGGAAGTTATAGATATTGAGGCGTAAGGATTGGAGATTAGGTATATCTTGGTATTGTTCATCATGATATAGCATTCCTAACCTCCAATCAGCCAAGAAGATTGATTATGCGTAACACAAGTTGCTATCGACTAAGCATATTTGCCTTCAGCTTCAGGATTTTCAACTCGTGGCAATCCCATACTATAGTTGCGGACGCGACTGCCAAGATTGTAGCTAATTTCGCTTTTGAGAAGAAGAGAGCGAATAAAATGTTCTAAATCTGAACCAATACGACGAAGATTATATTCTGTTAGCTCTTGACCACTACTATTTTCTACTAGCTCATCGAATTTACGATAAACTTTTTGTAAACTCTCTTCACTCCAATTAAATTCATTGTCTGGATCGACATCAACAGTAAGAACTTTATCATTAGGTACTAATTCATTATTTTTTACTTCGGCAGTATAAATACGGATGTGACGAGTAGTAGACTTTTCGATCATCATAGTTTTTAGTAAGAGCAAGTTTTTATAGTATTTTAATAAATATTAAGAGCAGTTGGTAGTTACCTATCTGCTCCTAATATTGAGAGTTTTATTAACTAATTATTTGTAGGCTTTGATGCATTCTTCAATTAAAGGGTTAACCTTGTCTACATCTTGCCAACCAAGAATTTGAGTCACTTTTTTTTCTAAGTTTTTATAAGTTTTAAAAAACTCAGCTATTTCATCTAAACGATGAGCAGCAATATCTTCAAGAGATGCTACATCTTTGTAACGAGGATCTGAATCAGGGACACAAAGAATTTTTTCATCGCGATCGCCACCGTCGATCATCTCTAACATCCCAATCGGTCTAGCAGCAATAACACATCCAGGAAAAGTAGGCTGATCCATAATTACCATACCATCTAAAGGATCGCCATCATCTGCCAGTGTATTAGGGACAAAACCGTAATCATAAGGATATTGAACGGAAGCAAAAAGAACACGATCGAGGGCAAAGGCATTCATATCCTTATCGAATTCGTATTTGTTTTTACTACCTGCGGGAATTTCAATTAAAACATTGATTAACCCAGGTTTGGGTTGAGCAGGAATAAGGGATAAATCCACGGAATCTCTCCGAAAGCTAGTAATTTAATCGATATCTTGAAGCATTTTACCCGAAGATTTGTCACTATTGATTAGTTTGATCTTAAAACCTTTTTCTGTTGATAGCTATGTCAAAATAGGTAGAATCCAAGATTACACAGAAAAATTGCACGCTGATATGGGGTATGACAGAAACTAAACAACAGCGATCGCTTGCTACCTTTCAAACTTTTCTCAATACACCTTTAGAAACTAAGCTACAGCATTCCCTTGATACGGATGCAGAACAAGCCGTTTTAAAATTATGTCAAGAGGTTGCTGCGGATGTACCAGCCTATAAAGCATTTTTGGAAGAACAACAAATAGACCCAGAATTGATTGAGACTTTTGAAGATTTCAAGTCTCTCCCTCTTCTTACTAAAACAAATTACATTCAAAATTACCCCTTACCTTGTTTATGTCGCCACGGACAATTAGAAAATTGTGATTTAGTAGCTGTTTCTTCTGGTTCGACAGGAAACCCCACTTTTTGGCCTCGTTTTTTAAGTGATGAGTTTCAAATTGCTACCAGATTTGAGCAAATTTTTTATCATAGCTTTCAAGCAGATCGACATACTACTTTAGCTATTGTTTGTTTCACGTTGGGAACTTGGGTTGGAGGAATATACACAGCTAGTTGCTGTCGCCATTTAGCTGCCAAGGGCTATCCCATTATTGTTACTACTCCTGGTAATAACAAACCAGAAATATTTCGTATAGTAAGGGATTTAGCCCCTTTATTCGAGCAAGTTGTTTTGTTAGGATATCCTCCTTTTCTCAAAGACGTTATAGATACAGGAATATCTGAAGGTATTGAGTGGTCGCAATATGCAGTTAAATTAGTTATGGCAGGAGAAGTTTTTAGTGAAGAATGGCGCACTCTCGTAAGTGAAAGAATAGGTTCAACTAATTATTATTATGATTCTGCCTCTCTTTACGGAACAGCAGACGCAGGAGTACTAGGCAACGAAACGCCATTAACAATTTGTATTCGTCACTTTTTAGCTGAAAATGCTGATCTAGCTAAAAGCCTTTTTGGGGAATCTCGTTTACCCACTCTAGTGCAATACGATCCTGTCAGTCGGTTTTTTGAAACTAAAGATGGAACGTTATTGTTTTCAGGAGATAATGGCATTCCTCTCATCCGTTATCACATATCAGATCGAGGAGGAATTATTTCTTACCAGGACATGATGGCATTTCTCCATACTCAAGGCTTCGATCCCTTGGCTGAGTTGAAAGCGATAGATAACAGAGGAGTTTTTCCTTTTCCTTTTGTCTATGTTTTTGGTCGCTCGGATTTTACCATTTCCTACTTTGGTGCGAATATCTATCCAGAAAATGTCATTGTTGGTTTAGAGCAACCAGGTATTAGAGACTGGGTAACAGGTAAATTTGTTATGGCAGTAGAAAAAGATGAAGATGGAAATTCTCGTTTATCTATTGCTGTAGAATTAGCTCCAACCATTACTAAGAGAAAAGAAATGGCCGAAGCGATCGCCTTTTCTCTATATACTCAATTAATGCGCCTCAATAGTGAATTTGCCAATTATGTTTCTCCAGACTATCAAATACCCCAAGTAAATCTTCTGCCTTTCGGCGATCCAGATTATTTTCCTGTGGGGGTAAAACATCGCTACACTCGTAAAGATAGCAAATAAATGAATTGGCTACTGATAACTGTTAACTGTTAACTTATAACTGAAAATGGATTGGCAAGAAATTTCGGGAGGATGGGTATATCTTCCTAATCGAGAGATAACTGGGATTGTCCACTTTTTAGGAGGAGCATTTGTAGCAACTGCCCCACAAGTGACCTACCGTTCTCTACTAGAGCAAATTGGCCAAGAAGGATATGCTATTGTGGCTACTCCTTTTCTTAATACTTTAGATCATGGCGCGATCGCCAGAGAAGTATTAAATCGTTTTGAAACAATCATAGATCGTTTGCAGAAAACTAAGGCTTTGGGAAAAAGATATTTACCTATTTATGGAATCGGCCATAGTTTAGGCTGTAAAATCCATTTACTTATCGGTAGTTTATTTCCAGTTGAACGGGCTGGTAATATTTTAATTTCTTACAATAACTATCCCGCTCGTCGCGCTATTCCTCTGCTAGAACAACTACCATTGAATGTCACTCCTGCTTTCGATGTGGAATTTACTCCCTCTCCAGGGGAAACTAATCAATTAATTATTAGTAGCTATGAAGTTCGTCGTAACTTGCTAATTAAATTTGATGATGACGATATCGATCAAACCATAAGTCTTAATCCTGTTTTAGAACAAAGATTCCCACAAATGATTGCTTTGCTAACCTTGCCCGGTAATCATCTAACACCTCTTTCTCAAGATCTTCAATGGCAAACAGGGGATATTTTTACTCCTTTTGACGCAATTGGACAATGGGTTAAACAAGGATTTTCTCGTAATTTATCCCAACTTCATCGAGAAATTATGCGTTGGTTAAATCCCCTCTCCAATTATTAATTTAATTTTTGTTGATTTTCGATCGCACTTACTTTTGCCCTGTAGAGTAATCTATCCCCTTTTTTATAACCAACATAGCGGACTTTAACTCGATCGCCAATTTCTGATATTCCTTTAATTAATTCATGTTGGCGGGGATTGTAAGCAACTTCTTCCCCCACAGTAGCAATTGCTTCTAATCCCCACCTCTCTAGCAACTTTTCGATCGGCTTAACTAAGGGTAATATCCTTTCTGCTGGTAATTGAGGATTATTTTTGACTATTGCTATGGCGGTGGGCCATTGTAATAGCCAAGATTCTAATATTTGTAAGCTTTCTTGTTGAAACTCTTGATTGATAGATTCTTTTTGTTCTTCAAGTTGTTTTTGTAGCCGTTGATATTCTTGCTGTAATGATTCTAGTGCAGCCAGAGAAGCTTTTTGTTCCTCAAGTTGTTTTTGTAGCCGTTGATTATCCTGCTGTAATGATTCTAGTGCTTGGACAGTTTCTTCATCTTGAGATTTATTAACAGAACTTATTGAGGAAGAAGTAAATGTTTCAATCAACTGATCGACTGAGATTTTAAGAGCAGATGCTACATTTAAAGTCAATTCCAAGGGCAACTTTAGTAACATACCGTACTGTAATTTGATTAATTGTAACTCAGTTACACGAGAAATTTTACTTAACTCTTGTACACTAGAAATACCAGCCTTCTGCATTAGTTGTTGCAAAAGTTGGCTCTTATCACGATAAATCGATCGCCTCATAATTATTAAGTAATTAATGTGTCTATCCAAAGGTTCTTCCGTTTGAATTGTCCCTCAAGCTCAATGCTTTTGTAAAACGTAAAAATTCCCTAAATATACTTAAGCTCCAGGCAAAATACACCTCAATTTTCTTATGCTAAGATTGTCGCATTGTCACAATCAACTTGAGGCAAACGATGGCAAGTGGAAAAACCGCAAGCATGAGTAGCGATCGCGATCCTTACCTAATATCAATTAAAGACTTTGTAGCCTCAAAGCAAATTAGGTTGTTTCAAGGCTTAAAACAAAATTGCTTTAGTGGTCAACTGATAATTGAAGATACTAAAGGAAGAGCGTGGACTTTCTTTATCTATTTAGGCAGGATTGTATATGTTAAAGGTGGGACTCATAATACAAGAAGATGGCGTAGAAACCTAGTTACCCACTTACCACAAATAGCTTATCACCTACAACAAGAACTGCAATCTCTGGATAATCTTGATGGTAATAATATTGAGATTGGGTGGGATTACTCTTTATTGTATTTGTGGGTAGAACAAGAAAAAGCAAATCGCGAAAGTGTCACCAAGATGATTCGCGGACTCACAACGGAAGTAATATTTGACGTTACTCAAGCCAAAGAAATAACTTATCAACTCCAATTACAAGAAAAATATATTTCTCAGCCATTAGCTATGATTGATTCTGAGCAACAAATCATTGAAGCGTGGAAGCTTTGGCAATCTTGGCAACAAGCTAATTTGGAAAATATATCGCCCAACTTAGTTCCCATTATTAAACAATCAGAAAAATTACAAGAACGTACTTCTCCTAAAACATATCAAGCCTTAACAAGGTTGTTAGACGGAAAACATACTTTACGAGACTTAGCACTACAAAAACAAAAAGATGTACTCGTGATGACTCGTTCCCTGATGCCTTATATTCAGTTAGGATTTTTAGAACTAATAGAAATATCGGATATCCATACTCCTATTGTTATCAATCAAGAGTTAGAAGAATCTTCTCCATCTACAGAAACAGAAGAATCTTACTTTCCTGCTTCGGGAATGGACACAACAGGTCTATCGACATTTATGTCAAGGGAAAGAAAAAAACCTGTAATTGCTTGTGTTGATGCAAGTGCTTCCGTTTGTTCAACAATCAAAGATCTTGTAACTAAAGCAGGTTACGACTTTAAAGCAGAACGAGATCCTTTAAGAGCGCTTGCGGTTTTGTTGGCTCTGAAGCCAGACTTTGTTTTTATTGATTTACTTATGCCAGGACTTAATGGTTATGAACTTTGCACTCAACTAAGACAACTATCTTCTTTTCGAGATATACCTATAGTTATTTTGACCGATAATATCAATCTAATCGATCGAGTTAAAGCCAAAATGGTTGGTTGTTCTGAATTATTAGAGAAATCCTTAGAAACTTCATCAATTCTTAATATTATTTCTAAATATCTTAATCAAGAATTTATCTCATCTTAGAAAATTTTCAGATATTTCTTCATCTAACCTGATAAAGCTAATGTGCATTTAAGAGGACAAGACTGACGAGGTTTCCTCGCGTAATTGCTCAATAACCGCTGAGGGCGAGCGAGAATGAAAGGCGAGGGATGATATCAAGTAGGGGCAGGGGATGAAGCTCTGGCTCTAATCACATCTGGAAGATATGGAACCGTTTGAGCGTCAGT
>JBFRWE010000316.1:0-8399 GCA_051439345.1 Xenococcaceae cyanobacterium | reverse complement strand
TGATGTCATTCCTAATCTTAACTATCTCAATCCCTGATGTTACCGTACTGACTGGCATTTCCCCCAAGATTTTCTATCTGGCTCAAAGCTAGTCACAGACTCGTATGCAAATTTTCGGACAAGTCTTCTGGAGAATTAAACAAGTTTTATTACTAGCTTTTGCTGCGGTTGTATTTGCTACTGCTATCAATCAAATAGTCAAGCTATTACAAAAAAAACTTTACTTAAATAGAAAGATAACGATCGCTATTTCTGTTAGTGGAGTATTAATTTTTATTATTGGCTTTATTGCCCTAGTAATTCCTCCTTTTATCGAGCAATTTCAAGAATTAGTTACTTTAGTTCCTCTTGGGTTAGAACAACTGAGTAGTTGGAATGAATGGCTAAATAATTTGTTACCTGGTGAATTAATTGATGATGTTAGAGGATTAGAATCTTTAACCCAAAATATTCAATCTTGGGCTAATGGATTAGTTGGTAATTTCTTCGACTTATTTTCTAGCACTTTAGGTATAGTTCTTAACTCATTATTAGTCATAGTAGTAACAATTATGTTGCTGGTTAATCCTACTCCTTACAGACAAATTTTCTTATTGATGTTTCCTGCTTTTTATCGCCAACGAATTCAAACCATATTAAAAAAGTGTGAAAAAAATTTGGGAGGTTGGGCAATTGGCATCTTATTTAATATGGCGATAATTACCTTTTTAAGCGGGATTGGCTTATTGATTTTAGGTGTTAGATTGCCTTTGGCTAATTCATTACTAGCAGGAATACTAACTTTTATTCCTAATTTGGGTCCTGTGCTTAGTGTTGTTCCACCCTCTGCTATGGCTTTACTAGATGCTCCTTGGAAAGCAGTTGCTGTAGTTATTCTTTATATTATTATTCAACAAGTTGAAGGCAATATTCTGACACCAATTGTTATGAAGCGATAAGTAGCATTATTGCCTGCTATTACTTTACTTTCACAAGTAGCTTTTGCTGTATTTTTTGGTATTTTAGGTCTATTTTTAGCCCTACCAATTACTGTTGTAGCTCAGGTTTGGCTTAAAGAAATTGTGGTAAAAGATATTTTAGATCGCTGGCAATTAGATAAAAATATCAATAGCTTAAAGCATTATAAATTAGAAGTAAAAAATAAGTAATTACAAAAATTATTGACCAAATTCTCGATCGATAAAGAAGCTTATCCAAAAAATATCGATCGACGACTAACCAGGTTTATATCTCTAGCTATATATATTCTTCTTTACATCTACTTCATAAGTTAGATGTAACTAGTTTACATAAGCAATAACCTAAAGATAATAAATTGAAATAAAGAGGAATCCTTAATTATGGCATTAGTAAAAATTGCTGATTTATATCCTAACTATAAAGAAGACCTTTTTGGTGGTAGTGATATCAAAAACTTTTCCGTTTATGACTACTCTAATGAAAAAATTGGTTCAGTTTACGACATTATTGTCGATGAAACTGGTCGTTTTCGCTATTTAGTTATCGATACTGGTTTCTGGATTTTTGGCAAAAAAGTTCTATTACCAGTTGGTAGAGCTAGCATCGACTATAGTGACAAGAGGGTATATGCCAGTGGTTTGACTAAAGAGCAAGCAGAAAACTTACCTGAGTATGACGAAAATATGACCATTGATTATGACTACGAAGAAAAAGTCAGAATGGTTTATAGAGGCGTAGAATACGATAAAAATAGTGGTACTTACGCTAATGGTTCTCAAAGCTATAGCTATGAGAAAGAACCCAATTTGTACGCCCATCAAGAAAGTGACGGTCGTGAAAGTCTCAAGCTTTACGAAGAACGTCTTGTAGCTAACAAAGAGCGTTTCCGCGCTGGTACAGTTACATTAGGTAAAAGAGTAGAAACAGAAACAGCTAATGTTTCTGTTCCTATTGAAAAAGAAAGAGTTGTCATCGAACGCACTAGTCCTAGTGATGTTAGAGAAGTCGCTCCAGGAGAAGCTAGTTTCAATGATAGCGAAGTAGCAAGATTAGAAGTTTACGAAGAATCAGCCGATATTGAGAAAAAGGCTTTTGTTAGAGAAGAAGTCAGTGTTCGTAAAGAAGTAGACAGAGAAATTGTATCTGCTGAAGAAACTGTCCGTCGTGAAGAATTACAAGTAGAAACCGAAGGTGAAGTTGTAGTTAATCGCGACCTATAAATATAACAAACATAATCAGTAATCATTTTTCTTTGATTACTCCCTTACCATGTAGGAGCGATAAATTACTTTTGTTTCTGCATGGTTACCTCACTTATTGACAAATATTATTTCAATAATGACTTTTAGCCAAAACGACTGCGTCACTAGTGAGCATCTAAAATCTCAACTATCTAGGTTAAATCAAGAATTAATTTACTATCAAATTATCGATCGCCAGGGAATATCTAGAGCAGAAGTTAGAGATGTTTATTATGATGCTAATAATGAACTAAATTTATTAATTAAGATCACAGAAATTGACGATAAAATTAGCTTACGGAGATTAGGGTATCACGATATCTGTAAAATAGACTTAGCTAATAAATTAGTTTTAATCAATCTATCCTATCAGGAAATAGAAAATTTGCCTCTTTATCAATCTATACCCGCACATCTAAAAGAGGCACTTAATGAGTCTCCTTTATATAATGATTGTGAGATGAATCCTGCTCATAACGATCGCAACCAACCATCTACTGAACCAGAAGTTTATCAAATACCTCTATTAGAAGAAAAGTTAGAAGTTACTAAACACCGTCAGAAAGTCGGTGAAGTTATTATTCACAAGCAGGTTGAAACTCGCATAGTTCAAGTACCCATCAGACGGGAAAAATTAATCGTCAAAAGAATTGGTAAAAACCCTGAAAAACTAACCGAAGTTACTCTCGGAGAAGGAAGAATTTGTGGTTTTAAATACGAAGAATTAAACGATAATAATAGCCTCCATATAACTAAAAGCAGTTTTCTCGATTTGCCAACAGCCCAAGAATTATTAGAAGCCCTTGCTCATCTTTCTTCTGCAGGTAATGCCAAGGTAAGACTAGAAATAGTTACTAATTGCTCTGAACATCAAGTAGAACATCAGGATATTTGCGATCGCTATCAAAATTCTTAAAATATTTATTTGGGGAGATTGAGAGGGATTGTCACAATGAAAGTAGAACCTATATTAAGCTTAGAAATCAATTCAATTTTCCCTCTCAGCATATTCACTAACTGAGAAACGATCGCTAATCCTAAACCAACTCCTTCTATTACATTTTTCTGTTTTTTTGACTACAAAAGGATAATTTGTTATCAACTGTTCTTTTAATTCTGCCAGCACAATTTGCTTTAATAAAAAAACTCTCTCACTATTTCTTCGGGAGCAAAATCTTGTCCTGAGCGAGTGAGACCATGTTCGTTACCCTGATTTTCTTCCCATAAAGCAAGTAAACTCAAATTGTTATTAGCGATCGCCTTAACAATAGTATTATAAATAGCAGGAAGATTATTTTTGATCGCTGGATAACTAAGAGAGCCAGAACTAATTATTTTAGTATCTTTTTCAATTGCCCGAATTAACTTTTCAGCAATTTTGTTACCATTTTTAACAAAATTTTTATTAATATTTATGCTGAAAGATTGAGGTTTTCACCCTACCAAACTTGAATGCTTTGTTACTCTTGCTTTTAACAATTTCATAGCTCTATTTTGTATTTGTCTAACTCTTTCACGGCTAATTCCACAAATATCTCCTATTTGTTGATAAGTCATAGTTTTACCATCTTTTAAACCATAACGTAGAGTAATAATATCCCTCTGCTTAGGAGATAATGTATATAATAAATTTTGAATTTGACTACTAATCTCTTGATTCGCTAAAAAATTTGTAGGAGAAATAGAATCATCAGCTAAAATTTGTCCTAGCTCAGTTTGATTTTCATCAATCGTGACATTCAAACTTTTTGGTTTAGCAATTATTGCTGATTGTGCTAAAGATCTTAGTTTTTTAATTTCTATACCTAGCTCTTGAGCAATTTCGCGATCGCTTGGTTTTCTGCCTAGCTTTTGAGATAGTTGGCGAGTCGTTTTTTTGATTTTATTTAACTCTTGAGTAACATGAATTGGTAAACGAATAGTACGAGCATGATTAGCGATCGCTCTAGTCATTGCTTGTCTAATCCACCAATAACTATAAGTAGAAAACCTATAACCTTTACTAGCATCAAATTTTTCTACTCCTCTCATCAAACCAATACTACCTTCTTGAATTAGATCGAGTAGAGATAAACCACGATTTTGATATTTTTTGGCAACAGAAACTACTAACCGTAAATTTGCTTCTACCATTTTTTGCTTAGCTCTTTGCCCTCGATGGATAATATTTTTTTCTTCTGGGGTTAAATCATCTTTATCTAACAGAGATAGCATTGCTTGAATCTGATTAGCAAGCTTTACTTCTTCTTCTACTGTTAATAAAGGAGTACGACCAATTTCTTTTAAGTATTTTCTTACAGTATCTTCAGGATTGTTTGCCATAACTAATTTTATATTTATATAAGTTTTTTCTCTACTTTTCGATAATTTTTAGCTGAGAACAATCGACAGTATCTTTGATTAGTCCTATATTTGTTTGCCGAACAATTTCTAATTGGCAATTATCATCAGCTATAAATAAAAATTTTTCTTTTGGGAAGACAACTCGCTCGCAGTGTCTATTTTTAATACCATGAATTTTGGCAATGACAATGTTGGTAAAATCATTGACATAACAATAAACTTTATGATACTTAGTATTTAAGCTAGATGGAAAAAAAATCTGGGTCATGTCGCTAGAAGTGAGTTAATGCTGAGAAAATATATTTAGATTTTCTTTATCTATGGTTAATTATCTCTGCAAACATGATTTGTCCGAATCCTTCGTTAGTTAGAAATACAATCTCCAAAACGTTTTTGGTCAGACCAAGAAATCAAGCAGGTATCTGACAGCTAATAGCTAGAATAAACTCTAGAAAAAAAGGCATTTATAAAAATGCCTTCGGAAAATAAATTAAGTTAATTCTGAATTAAGCCAAAATAGTTTCTGATTCTTGAGTATGATTTTCTATTGGTTTGGCTTGATCGAGTAAAGACTGGAGTTTTTCCCCTTCAATTACTTCTATTTCCAGAATTTCTTGAGCTATTTGTTCGAGTAAGTCCCGATTGCGCTTAAGGATGTCTAAGGCTTGCTGATGACCAGTCTCCACAATGCTTTTAACCTCTTCATCTATGGCTTTGGCGGTTTCATCACTTACCATGCGACGAGGATTACCCATTCCTTGACCGAGGAAGTTATTTTGTTGTCCTTTTTCATAAGCTAGAGGTCCTAAAACTTGGCTCATACCATAGGTTGTAACCATTCTTTCCGCTAGGTCGGTGGCTCGTTGGAGGTCATTAGATGCTCCTGTAGTAATGCTATTAAATACTATTTCTTCAGCTACCCGTCCTCCTAGCATAGTTGCAATCTGATCTTTTAATTCTGATTCCGACAGTAAAAAGCGGTCTTCGGTAGGCATTTGGAGAGTATAACCTAAAGCAGCCATTCCCCGAGGCACAATAGAGATTTTTGCTACTCTACCACCTCCAGGCATTACTGCACCAACTAGGGCGTGACCCACTTCATGATAAGCAACGATTTTCTTTTCTTTATCAGAAAGTACACGGCTTTTTTTCTCTAAACCAGCAACTACTCTTTCTATCGCTTCGTTAAAATCTGCCTGAGTTACGGTGTCCCGTTTGTTTCTCGCAGCTAATAAAGCAGCTTCATTAACTAAGTTAGCTAAATCAGCACCAGCAAAACCAGGAGTACGGGTAGCAACTTGTTTGAGATTGACTTCTACGTCTAATTTGACTTTTGCTGCATAAATTTCTAAGATCTTTTGGCGACCAGATAAATCAGGACGATCGACTAATACCTGGCGGTCAAATCTTCCAGGGCGTAGTAGTGCAGGGTCTAAAGTTTCAGGGCGGTTAGTAGCAGCCAAAACAATTACAGTAGCATCCCCCACAGCAAAACCATCCATTTCTGTAAGTAGTTGGTTTAGAGTTTGTTCTCGCTCATCGTTACCACCAACAAACCCATTACCGCCACTACGGGATTTACCAATAGCATCCAATTCATCGATGAAAACAATACAAGGAGCTTTTTGTTTTGCTTGTTCAAATAAGTCCCTAACTCTGGCTGCACCTGCACCAACAAATAGTTCGACAAATTCTGAACCAGAGATACTAAAAAAGGTAACACCAGCTTCTCCTGCAACGGCTTTTGCCATCAAGGTTTTACCTGTGCCTGGAGGGCCTACAAGTAATACTCCTTTGGGTATTCTCGCCCCGATTGCTTTATAA
The DNA here is from genome assembly GCA_051439345.1 of Xenococcaceae cyanobacterium. Classification (GTDB taxonomy): domain Bacteria; phylum Cyanobacteriota; class Cyanobacteriia; order Cyanobacteriales; family Xenococcaceae; genus JASJDJ01. Next base: position 2,031 of record JBFRWE010000316.1, on the reverse strand, counting down.
CGTTCAGGAGTTTTGAGAAATTCCACAATCTCGGTTAATTCCGCTTTGGCTTCTTCGACTCCGGCTACATCATCAAATGTTACCTTGGTGGAGTCTCCTTCTACATATACTTTGGCTTTACTTTTAGTTAGAGACAATGCACCTTGCGCTCCACCAGCACTACGGCTGATGAAAAATTGCCAGATAGCAACGAAAATTAATGGCGGAATGACCCAGCTTAAAATATTACCTAACCAACCATTTTTGGGTGGTGGTGCAGCAGCAAACTCGACTCCGTTGGCTTCTAAGCGTTTAGGCAATTCTAAATCGAAAATAGGATTAGTTCTTAAAATTTTGGCTTCTTCGGCGGTTTCTTCTTTTAGTTCGTAAATAATCTCATTCTGACCTACTGAAGCTCTAGTTACATTGCCATCTTCTACTTGGTCGATGAACATACTGTAGGGTACTTGAGGAATGGGATTACCAAACAATTGAGGAAAGAAAAGATTGGTAAATAGAAATAGTCCTGCTATTAGGAATAAAATATTGGAAATTAAACGAGATCGAGATCCTGGCGGTTTATCTTTAACACCCATAGTTATTATCTTTATGTATATTATGTTTTGACTTTTATTTTTTCAAAATCAGGCAATACCTGATATATGTCTTGAGATAGACTTTGGATTTAACTTGTTACTCATTTTAATTAAGCCTACCTACTTATGTGCATAGGTCTATTCTCCCGCAGACCAAGGCTTAAGAAAGTCTGGATAGAGAGTAAGACCACCATCAACAAATAATGTTTGACCAGTGATATAAGCAGCATCATCGGAAGCTAAAAAAGCGGTTATAGCTGCCATTTCCTCAGGAGTCCCTGCTCTTCCCATGGGAATATGACTTTCTACCTCTTTCCTTTTCTGAGGGTCTTTTGTCCAACTATTAATTGGTGTAGCAGTAGCACCAGGAGCGATCGCATTTACTCGAATACCATGGGGTGCATATTCTAAAGCTAGGGTTTTGGTCATGTTTTCCATTGCACCTTTACTCATGGAATAGCTGACATACTGAGGACGAGGAATTATTTCATGAACGCTAGAAACGTTAATAATAATGCCACCATTACCCCGCTGCATAAAATGTTTAATGGCTTCTCTGGTACACAGATAAGCACCACGCAGATTGACCTCAATTACTTTGTCAAAATCTGAGGTTGCTAATTCATGGGAAGGAGAAGCAGTTTGGATACCTGCATTGTTAATTAAAATATCTAGGCTACCGAGTTTGGTAATAACTTCGTTGCACATCCTGATAATATCTGCTTCTTCAGATACATCCCCCTCTACAGGTAATTCTTTTCCTCCACAACCTTTTACTCGATCGCACATTTGCTCGATCAATTCTTTAGTATCATCAAGTTTGTCTGGATCGTTGCGATAGTTTAGAGCCACATTAGCACCCTCTGTAGCAAAATAAGCGGCGATCGCTTGCCCAATACCAGAAGTCGCTCCCGTAACTAAAACGTTTTTGCCTTTTAAGCCTTTCATCTTAATTTTTTATGTGTTGATATTTCCCATGACTCAATATATCTAGCAATTAATGAATACAACACACATCCTTCTAAAGCAATAAAATAAAATTAGCTTACTTATGAGAGAAGCTTTATTAGTTGCTCTACGATAAGATGATTCAACCTTTCTTTACTCCAAATAGAGTATCAACCAAATCTCTTCCCTGACTTAAAAACAATTCTTTGTAGAGATTGTCTTTATACATCATCTGTTTGTGCATCTGTATTAATAAGTTTTGAGCATCTTCACGGGATAATTCTTGCACGCGATCGCTAACGATGAAGTATAGTAGATGATAAAAAGTTAGATAATTTGAAGATTGGATACCCTATTTGTTAGAACAATTTAATCTTAATGCTCCCAAATGGCAACAGCATCTCTGCTTAATCAAAGAATCTTTATCCTTGGAGTCAATGGTCTGGGCTTCATGGGTTCTAGCACTAGCGTTAGCCAAACAACTCGTAGAACAAGAGCTGACCAGACG
>JBFRWE010000315.1:0-7455 GCA_051439345.1 Xenococcaceae cyanobacterium | reverse complement strand
AATAAAGTTGAAAATCTTAACTCTAGTTAGAACGAAAGAATGGGCTTTTCCCCCTCTGCTTCCTCTGCTTCCTCCGCTTCCTCTGCCCGTCTCAACCGTCAAATCTTAAAATCATACCCCTGAAAGGCAAGGCACTGCCTTGCCCCTACTCGAAACTAACACTACACTAACTGGTTTTCTTGACGCAAATAAGCTTCGATAAAAGCATCTAACTCCCCGTCCATTACGTCATTAATTGCCGTAGTTTCTACTTCTGTGCGTAAATCTTTAACCATTTGATAGGGATGAAAAACATAGTTACGAATCTGATTACCCCAAGCAGCTTCTACCATATCCCCCCGAATTTCTGCAATTGCTTGTGCTTTTTGTTCTTGAGCAATAACTAGCAACTTAGCTTTGAGTAAAGCGAGAGCTTTTTCTTTATTTTGGAGTTGAGATCTTTCTTGGGTACAACGAACAGCAATTCCTGTGGGTATATGCACAATACGCACTGCTGTTTCTACTTTGTTGACATTTTGTCCTCCTTTACCACCAGAGCGAGAAGTACTTATTTCTAGCTCTTTTTCGGGAATTTCTAGTTTAATTTCTTCATTCCCCAAGGTAGGCATTACTTCTACCCCAGCAAAACTGGTTTGTCTTTTGCCGTTGGCATTAAAAGGAGAAATTCTGACTAATCGGTGAGTACCCTTTTCTGCTTTGAGATAACCAAAAGCGTAACGTCCTTCTATTTCTAAAGTAGCTGATTTGATTCCTGCTTCTTCTCCTGGGGATGTTTCAGTTAAACTAGTTTTATATCCTTGTTGTTCTGCCCAACGAGTGTACATTCGCAGTAACATCTCAGCCCAGTCTTGAGCGTCTGTACCTCCAGCACCCGCATTAATAGTTAGAACTGCACCTTTAGTATCATAAGTACCAGATAAAAGTTGTTGTAATTCCCAACGGTCTAATTCTTGTTGAAGACTAATTAGATTAGTTTCTGCTTCTGTAGTTAGAGCTTCATCCTCTTCTAATTCTAATAACTCAGCGATCGCTTTGGTATCTTCTAAATTGCTTTCCCATTGCCGATACTGTCCCAAATTAGACTTAAGCTCGTTTAGCTCTTGAAGTGTATTTTGAGCTATTTCCTGATTATCCCAAAAATCTGGTTGAGCAGCTAGCTGTTCTAAATCCTGAATTTTAGCTAATAGGGCAGGTAGGTCAAAGATACTCCTGGGTTTTACCCAGGCGTAAAGATACTGTTTCTATTTCTTTTTTCAGTTCTGATATTTCCATCTTGGTTTTGGTTCGTTGTATTTTATGTCGAATGGTAATGTTGAAGGATTTAATTAGACACAACCAAATATCATATAAGTATAATCGATGTCAAGATAAGGAGGGGCTGATGACTTCAAGCATTCTCTTTCGCGATCGCCCCGATGCAGGTGAGCAACTAGCCAAAATAGTTAGCGTCAGGATAAATCAATGTGAAAACGAGAGAGTGAATACTCCTTTAGTTATTTATGCTTTACCTCGTGGAGGGATTCCTATCGCTTTGTCCATAGCAGAGCATCTAGGTTGCCCTTTAGATGTAATTGTAGCTAAAAAAATTGCTACTCCTGATAATCCAGAGCTAGCTATTGGCGCAGTCACCAGCAATGGTAGCTTAATGTGGACTAAACCACACCTATTACGCAAAATTAGTTGGCGTGGTTTGAAACAAGCGATGGAAAATGCCCATCAAAAAGCTCAAGAGATAGAAACGCAATTATCCCCTTATTGTCCCAAAATCAATCCTCAAGGAGCGATTGCTATTATCGTAGATGATGGTATTGCTACAGGTATGACCATGAAAGTAGCAGTCCAAGCAATTAAAGATAAGCAAGCCAAAGAAGTATGGATATGTGCCCCTGTTGCTCCCTTAGACTTAGTTCCCCAACTAGAATTATGGGGCGATCGAGTTTTGCTTGTGGCTACTCCCCATCCTTTTTTAAGTGTAGGTCGTTTTTATCAGAAATTTGCTCAAGTTTCTTTGGACGAAGCTATATCTATGTTGCAAAAGCATAATCAACCACTAAAAGTTAATACTAATTCTCTAAATTACTAAATAAATCTAGAGGAAAATGACCATAAGTTCCGACAATTTTGTCATCTTCGCTTTGGCAAGATACAAGAACACCTCTATACTTACCAATATAGTCATCTAGATAATAAGACATTTTACTGGTATTAAATTTGATATAAACGGGTTCTTGGTTATTGGGTAGAGAATCTTGTTCCAAGGCATTTTTATAGCCTAAAGCTTCTAGATAATTGGTTAAAGCAGTAAAACCTTGTTGAGCATTATCAGCGCAAATTCCTAAATTTTCTGATTCTGATAAGCTGGTAATTAACAATAAAGCTTGGCGAAGTTGTTCTCTTTCTACTTGGGGTTCAGTGTTAGTTACTTGAGCGCAGCTATATAACTTTAAGATTTTTAACGCTCGATCTATTTGGGAATCTGTTGATTGTGGTGCAGACATAAGTTAATTATTAGTTACTTAATTATTAATTGACTTCAAGTTCACGTTTTACGGTCAAGACTGCATTATTGTCCCGCAGCAATTGATATTCTCCTTGCCAAACCCCAGGAATAATTGTCCGTTTTCCTACATAACTAACCCAAGTCCGATAGGATTGTTCTAATTGCTGTTCTTGTTGAACCACTACTTCTCCATTCGGATCGATTAGTTGCCATTTTTCTATATCTCCTTTAAGCACCCCATAAGCATGAACCCAAAATACTAACGCAGGAGTATTGAGAGAAAATTGATTCTCCGTATATTTACCTTGCCATAATTCTGTCTGATTGGGGGGTTGAGAGGCAAATCCAGACCTAATTAACCCTGTAGGTACATAGTCAAGAGATTTGCTCCAGAGAGGATCTCGTTCTATATTACATCCTGTAGTTGAGTCTTTACCTACAAAAGGGTCGATCGTTTTTCCTTGATAGCGTACAACAAGATGAATGTGGGGAAAAGAGGCAAAACCTGACGACCCTACCTTACCTAACACTGTTCCTTGTTCGACTGGTATACCAGGTTTAACCGTAACACTACCCTTCCGTAAGTGACAATACTGAGTTTCCCAACCATTACCATGATCGATGATCATGCCATTACCACATTCTCTTCCTTCTAGAGCTTGTCGATCGCTTTGTTCGTCAAATAGTTGATCTTCTATACCATCTCTGACTCTTAATACAGTACCTTTTGCTGCTGCTAATACCGATACCCCCTCTTTCATGGTCTGAAGGTCGCTAATAGCAAAATCTGTTCCTTTATGACCGTCATAAGTTTGTCGTCCACACCCAAAATCTAACTCTTCAGGACTAGGATCTCGATCTACATAGTGCATAATAAAACAGTCTCGATCGAGATTGCAGTCAATAGGAATAATCAAACTAGGAGTATAGTTATTGGCAGAATCATGGTTGAGTTGAGATCGAGATGGAACGCTAAGACAACCCAACATAATTGTCAACCCAAGACCAAACAAAATAAAAACCAGGTTTCTTTTCGAGCGAAGAATCATGGTGAGAGACAAATTAGGTAGAATATATTACGAATAATGTAGAATTTCGAGTTGCGCGATCGTCTTTGCCTGGGGCAAGTAGGTTTTGCGTTTCCTCCTCAATTACGATAAAAAAACTATAAGACACAATAATATGAATTTAACTTATCTAGATAGTAATTCTTGGCTAATTGAAATAGAGGGTCAAAGAATACTCCTAGACCCCTGGATTGTGGGCAAATTAATTTTTGGCAATCTTCCCTGGCTATTTTTAGGCAAAAAAAACAAGCCTACCCCCATACCAGAAAATATTGACCTTATTCTTCTTTCTCAAGGATTGGAGGATCATGCTCATACTCCTACCCTCAAAGAGTTAGATCATAATATCCCTGTGGTAGCTTCTCCTAATGCAACTAAGGTTGTACAGGAACTTGGTTATACCAATGTCACTTGTCTAGATCATGGAGAGAGTTTTACTTTAGCAGACCAAGTAGAGATTAAGGCTATACCTGGTTCTCCGATTGGACCTACTTTAGTAGAAAATGGCTATATACTTCGGGGCTTAACTACGCAAAAAACTCTTTACTATGAACCTCATGGCTATCATTCTCAGTCTTTAAAAGAAGTTGCTCCCATTGATGTTGTTGTTACTCCCATTATTAGCCTCAAGCTTCCTCTCGTAGGCGCAATAATTAAAGGACAAAAATCTGCTTTAGAAGTCTGTCAATGGTTAAAACCACAATTTATTTTGTCTACTGCTGCGGGTGGTGATGTTAGCTTTGAAGGTTTGCTAATATCTTGGTTAAAAGAAGAAGGGAGTGTACAAACTTTTAAATCTTTGCTGGAAAAAAATAATCTTGCTACTAAAGCAATTGCACCTCAGTCTGGTGAAACTTATCAATTAGAACTAAAACCTTAAGCCAAAAACTGAAAAGACAATCTGTTGAATTAGCATAAATTTTGTTATAAAAGAGATAATCCCACCTAAAAGGAGGGATTATAAACCAAGTTAAGTTGAAAGATGACTTTTGACACAGTTGTCTAGTTCTGTGTCGTGAGTTTATTGAGCAGACTCTAGAGTAGGGTTTTCAGCAGCTTCAGACTCAGTAGGTGTTTGCAGATCATCATCTACTGGTAAAACTATTTCAGAACCCTGAGATTCGATAGGAGCTTCACTAGACTCTATCTCTGGAGTATCTTGCTCGGCTGTTTCTAGTTCGGAATTTTCCATATCAGCAGATTCCATTTCCAGAGTAGGCTCTTCACTAGTTTCCAGCTCAGGAGTTTCCGCCTCAACAGACTCTAGCCCAGTCATGGGTTCTTCACTAGTTTCCAGCTCAGAATTTTCCATCTCAATATTGTCAGTAGGAACTTCTCTTACACTTTCTATTCCTTCTGGGGATTCTAACTCAATGCCACTATTAACAGAAGGTTCTTCAATAGAAGGGGTAGAACTATTGACAGAAGAACAAGCACCTAAAAGAGAAGCTAAAACTAAAGTTGTACTTAGAGTTTTGATTTTTAATTTCATAGTATATTACTCACTAATTTCCTTTACTTGATTATTTAAGATAAAAAGAAAAAGTAAAAAAATTGGTAGTCATATAATTTTTTTGTTTAAACTAGCAACTTACTCGAATATATAAGCCTAAAAAAGTTTTCCAGAATTTTACTTTTAAAAATAAAGATTTTTTAAATTAGAAATTTTTTTTCTTAGTTTATATAGGCAGGAGATAGCTGTAAGACATTCTCTACTTAAGTAATTACCAGGATTACTATGGTAATAATTATACTTTGTCTCTAGTTAATTTCTTGGTAAAGGATGTTTGAAAACTAATCAAATAAAGAATTCTAAACAGATACTAAGTTGAATTACCCACTAGTAAATTTACGGATTAAGGATAGGTAATAGGTAATAGGTAATAGGTAATAACGTTCAGATAATATTACAGTTATTGACCCAATATTTAGCTAAAAACTCTTTAGTAAGCGGGTCTTCATTAAATATTAAATATTTAACATTTCTCCATATTCAAGCCTACTGTCAATAGCAATAATGGACAATGAATTATAAATTAAATGGCAGCTTAGCTTATTTTTCCCCAATAATTGTGCAAGTCTTGAGCAACTTTTTGTGATAAGAAAAGGCAGCCAATGAGATTAGGGAAAGCCATAGACAACAGCATCATATCGCTAAAATCGATTACTGCACCTAAATTAACTACTGAACCAATAAAGATACAAGTTAAAAACATTCCTTTATAAATTAGAATGTTTTGTTCACCAAATAAAAAAGCCCAACATCTTTCGCCGTAATAACTCCAAGTAATCATGGTTGAAAAACCAAATAAGAAAATAACTATAGCTAAAACATAGGGAAACCAACTGATTACTTGGGCAAAAGCAGCAGCAGTTAGTTCTGAACCACTTAGATCGGCTGGTATGCTCTCACCGTACATACCTGTTACAACAATTACTAAAGCAGTGAGGTTACAAATCACGAGCGTATCAATAAATGGTTCTAGGATGGCTACAAGTCCTTCTCTGATTGCTTCTTTAGTTTTAGCTGCCGAATGGGCGATCGCTGCTGAACCTAATCCAGCACCATTAGAGAAAGCACTACGACGGACAGACTGGACTAATAATCCGACTAACCCACCTTCTACGGCTACAGGAGAAAAGGCTCTCTGGACAATAGTACTAATAGCATGAGGGATTTCGGTAATGTTTAGCCCAATTACCCACAAACAGGCAACTAGATAAATAGTAATCATTACAGGTACTAATTTACTAGTTACCACGCCAATACGACTAATCCCACCGACAATGACTAATCCAACTAATAAGGCGACGATTATACCAAATACCCAGTTATAGCTTTCTATCCCAGGAAACAAAGCAGTTAAAGCTGCAAAAGACTGATTAGCTTGAAACATATTCCCACCGCCAAAAGATGAACCCATACAGAAAATAGCGAAGAGAATACCCAGTACTTTTCCTAACTTACCCCAACCTAGTTTATCTAAACCCTCAGTTAGGTAGTACATGGGTCCTCCAGACACTGTACCATCAGGGTTAACTTGGCGATATTGCTGTCCGAGGGTACATTCAATAAACTTACTCGACATCCCCAGAAAAGCAGCTACACTCATCCAAAAAACAGCCCCTGCACCCCCTATTTGAATGGCGATCGCTACCCCCGCAATATTCCCTAATCCTACTGTTCCTGATAATGCTGTAGCTAAAGCTTGAAAGGGGGATACTTCACCGACTCCTTCTGTTTCCTGTTCGTATTTTCCTCTGGCAATATCGATCGCGTGTTTAAAGCCACGAATACTAATAAAACCAAAGCGGAGGGTAAAAAATAACCCTCCGCCTATAATCCAAAGAATGATTACAGGTATTCCTCCAATAGAAAAGAATAATACTTGTTCTATTACTGAGACTATTTGGTTAAAAATCAGGTCAATTTTGTTTAATAGTGCCAATGTTCCTACACTCAATATTTGCTATTCAGGCTGTTTTATGAACTTGTTTTAAATTTTATTGTACTTTGTTAAATTAAGTGTAGGTAGGGCAAGCGATTATCTCAATGATATTTCTTCCTTTTCTCAAGGAGTACTTCTGCTAGAAATTCCCCAAAGTTTCAATAATATAGCTCTAAAATAATTAGGGCGATCGCCAACCACAAAAGACAACAATAACGAGTCAACCTCAAAGCTTGCTCAATTTTTTCTGGGGTAATAGGATTAACTGCCTCTCCCAACAGAGGTTTTTCTTTGACTATTCCCCCATAGGTGTTAATACCTCCCAACTGTACTCCCAAAATTGCAGCATAAACACATTCACTCCAACCAGAATTAGGACTAGGATCTTTAAGGGCATCTCGACGACAGATAGACAAAACTTGTCTTGGTTTTCCTGAAA
>JBFRWE010000314.1:0-7289 GCA_051439345.1 Xenococcaceae cyanobacterium | reverse complement strand
AAATTCAGCTAATCGTATCATCTCTGAGACAATTTTCTTCGGAGTTGCATGAGGTTCTAACACAACTCCACCAGGTATTTGACTAATTCTCTCGCCAATAGCACCTATATTTAGTCCTAGAGGAATTAACCCGAGGGAGAGAGCTTCACTTAATGTATAAGAATAAGTTTCTGGCCAAATACTTAAAAAAGCTGCAATATCACAAGGATGCTTGGTTAATTTCTGCTTTAAATGTTCTATATTTTGAAAAGAACCCATCAAGCTAATGTTTGCATATTCTTCTAGTAATGAATCCTCCTTAGTAAATCCAAACACTATAAATTTAAGAGAAAGATTGAAATTGTTGGCATAGGCAGCACATTTTTGCAAAAGCTCAAAACCTTTGATATCAGAGATAGCACCAATCAAAGCTACACTATAGTAAGGTAAGTTAATATTTCGAGAATTAGAGCTTTGCAACCTAAACTCATGCTCTGGTTCGGGATGATATTTAGTATCTATTGCTAATTCTGGAAAATAGTTGAGCATTCTTTCTTTGACATCATAGGTAGGAGCAAAAACTTTACGGGCTTTCTTTAATCTTTCCTCATAGTAACTACGCCATCTAGCTACAGAACCTAACTTCTCGTAATGATTGCTTAAGGCAATATTGTTACCTATGTCATTGTATGTACCATGTTTGATAATACATTTATCGCAAGCTGTCACTGATGGTTCGCCACAATATTCCTTTTTAGGAGTTGTGAGATTAACTCTAGGACAAATAAATTGATAGTCATGGATTGTGACATCAAAATTAACCCCAAGCTTGTCTGGGATTGTCCAAAGAATATTGTCATCATCAAAACCAAGGGTACTATTAATATGTATATGAACCACATTAATAGATTTTAAATCTTCAATTAAAGCGTTAAATTCAGATGTAGCACTTAACTTATATTTTGAGTTAAGTTGAATTTCAGTGAGTGAACATAGCTCGATCCAGTTATGTTGTGCTGGCATCAGACAAATAACTTGATACCCCTCTTTTGCTAAGCGATTACTCAAGTCAGTTATATATTTGTGCGTCCCTCCGCCAAAATTATGAGAAATAAAGAGAAAATATTGTGCAGAGATGAGCTTAAGTCTCTCTACGTCAATTCTTCTTCTGAAAGGAGCTAAAGGATCGCTTTTGATAAAATCTTGAACAATAGCGTGATACTCTGGGTAATCCAATGATATTTTCTGTTGCGCTTTTTGGATGGCTTGGTGTTTGCTTTCTGTAAAAGACTGACTACCTAAATGTTGCACAAAAATACTAGGGGCAGCTACATGTTTCCAACCCAGAAGTAAGGCTTTTTGTGACCAATCTACTTCCTCTCCATAACCCTTTTCCCACTTCTGCTCATCAAATAAACCAATTTTGTCTAAAACAACTCTCCTGAGAAAGCAACAAAAACCATGAACAGAGGGTGCATCCACACTTACATGTTGATTAACAGATTGACAGATTTTATCTAAAGCCTCTAAAGATATATCTTTGGGTAACTCTTCTACTTCTTCTGCAAAGAAAGGATAACTAAAAACTGAAGCATGATTACTAATGGGAGTAACAGAAGCTATATTCTCCTGGGAATAGGCAACACTTCTGAGTCTATCTAGCCAGTCTCCATGAACAATGGCATCAGAGTTTAATAGCACAACATCACGGTCTGGATGTAGTCTCATCCCTTGGTTGACACTACGTACAAAACCTTGATTATCAACATTGACTAATAGCTGAATAGACTTTTGTGCTGCTAAATTTTCTAGATAAATAGCAATTTGTGGCTCTGGAGTAAGGTCATTGATAACCACAATATTTAATGGGGTTTGATTTTGATTTTTAAATTTGAGTACACTCTCTATACATAATTTAGTAATTTGATAATTTTTATATACAGGGATGACAACATCAACAACTGGAGAAAGTTTAATTCGGTTTAAATGGGATGAAACAATTTGATTCTTGGTATAGTTAATACTTCCTTGATTATTAGTTTTGACTGTACTTCTAAACTTACTAATCAAATTAGGGATTAGTTGAGAATTTACCCACTCTTGTTCATGTTCATTTAAATCTACTAGATTGTTTTTAACAGCTTGGCTTATCTTATATAAGATGCTTATAGTACCGACAGGAGTAATTACTTGTTTAGGAGTACCTAGAATAGGAATACCAGAGTTTTTTAAGGTTAAACTGATATTTTGACCAGCATAAAGATTCTCAGCAAAATAAGTATCAAAACCACATGGTAAGCCTGGTTTTACATCATTCCTTTTGATATTAGCAACTAGAGATTTTATTTTTATGCCATCAACATATAAGTCCAAGTCTAGGGAGTGATTTTGATTTAAAGCAATAACCCATCCAGCAATTCTAGAATTGGTTAAAACATCTATATTCCCTTTTAAACCCAAACGATAATTTTCTTCTTTAGCTATAATTGTTTCCCTTGGACAGACTACTTCAAGACAATGACTTTTTCCATCTAGGAAATTATCTGGGATTTGTAAAGCAAAAAAACAATGTTTATTAATTTTGCTGTTTTTAAGTTTTTTATCCCTAAAATCCTTCTTCGATAAATTGGCTTTACTATTACTTACGTCGCAACCATCAATTCTTAGTCTTACAATAACTTCTTCACTCTGAATATTTCTACGATCGATCCAACCAATGACTTGATTGCCAGATATACATAATACTTCGCCAAGAAATAAGTTTTGACTATCTATGGCAATTGGATTGTCCGTAATACTATGTTGCTCAAAAATAATCTCCTCTTCTGTAAGTTTTCCTCCCTGTGAACTTTTAATATGCTCCAATTGATTTATGTCAACATTGGGATTAGAGTCTTTTTTGACCAGGATAGTAGCTAATTGCACAGAGGCTTCATTATTTGTAGGCTGGATTTGCAGGGCGATTTGATAAGCAACAATTGCCTTGTCTATTTCTGCTGTTTTGGCTAGAGCATTACCTAATCCTAGATACAGTTCTGGATTTTTTTTATTAATGGCTAGAGCCTGATTATAAACAACGACAGCTTCTTGCCATCTTTCCAGCTTACTCAGAATTTTGCCTAATTGATGGTAAGTCTCCCAATGATTTGGTTGCAGTTTAATTGCTTGTTGATAACAAATAATTGCTTGAGCCAAATTCTTTTCTTGAACTAGTATCTGACCTAAGCGACAGTAGTAAGAAGGTTGAGAATTATTAAGCTGAATCGCTTTTTGACAACAGGCGATCGCCTCACCGTTATGTCCGCAACTTTGCAGAATTTCTCCTATCCTAAAATAAGCTTGGGCATAATCGGGTTTAAGTTCGATCGCCCGACGATAACAAGATATTGCTTCTTCTAATAAGTTTTGTTTGGATAAAGTATCTCCTAACTCAAAGTGTTGTTCGGCATTAGCACTCTTGGGTTCAAGGCTTAGTGCTTGATACCAACATTTTGCTGCTTTAGCTTCTTGACCTAATTTCTCTAATACTTTAGCCAGATTACGATATACTCCCGCTATGGTGGGGTCTAACTGGATTGCTCTTTGATAAGATTTGACTGCTTTATGCCAATCTTGTTTTTGGGCATATAGACTACCAAGATTCGCTTGTAGTGGAGCAGAATCAGTTAACTGCTGGACTTTCTCTTCGTATTTAGCAATAGCTAAGTCTAACTTGTTAGTTGGGTTACTGCTATGTTGAAGTACGGTATTTTGTGGAGATGATAAAGGGGAACTGGCTTGCAGCAATTGCTGTGATTTTCTAATTTCAGGTAACTTCGGGATTATCAACTGCTTAGAAGAAGGTAAAGCCTGGTTTGTACTTTTGCCTGGTAGCTGAGGTTGTTGATGGGAGCTAGGAGGCTCTAATTTAAGCATCTGCCGATAGTAGGTAGCTGCTTCTTGCCATTTGCCTAATTTTTCCCAAGTTTCAGCTATTTTTTGGTAGCCAATCCGCAAATCTGGAGCTAGTTTGATTGCCTGAAGATAAAGAGCGATCGCTTGCTGTGGTTTATTGTCGGCGATCGAGCGATCGCCTAATTGAAGATATGCTTCTGGATTAACTATCTGTGAGCCTAAACTCAAGGATTTATGCTGACATTCAGCAGCTTTCTCTGGTTCACCCAATTGCTTCCATACTTTAGCTAAATTACGGTAAGCTCCTGCAAAATCTGGCTTGATAACAACTGCTTTTTGATAATATTCCTGGGCTTTTTGCCACTTTTTTTGTTGAGCATAAAGAGTTCCCAAATTAGCATAGACTTCTGCTAAGTCTGGTTGAATTTCTAAGGCTTTAGCATAAAATCCCATCGCCTCTGAGGTTTTACCTATTTTCTGTAGTGCATTGCCCCATAGTTTATAAGCTTCTGCTAAATCTGGGATGATTTGAACTGCTTGCTGACAAGCACTGATTACTTCTTGCCATCTCTGTTCATCACCATAAGCTAAAGCTTGCTGTAAATAAACTTCTGCTGCTTCTCTTTTCAAATTGGCATTTACTTTCTCGGTTGGTACAAGAGTAGATTTAGTTGTACTTTCGAGATCATTTTGAGGGAACTTTTTGTCGATCGATGGAGATGAAATACTCAAAAAGCTAGACTTATTAATTTGAGTATATCTATCTAGATCTTGTTCAAAAATTTTGCCTGGGAAGTCTGGGGACAAACTCTTTTTCTCCTCTTTAATATTCTCACGAGAATTATTCAAGACTATTGCCTTGCGGTAATGAATCATTGCTTCAGGAAGATTCCCTGATTTTTGCAGAGCCATAGCTAGTTTTTGATGAGCTTGAGTAGACTTATCATCTATTTCAATTGCTCGACGATAATAACTTAATGCCTGCTCTAATTCACCTTGATGATATAGTTTATCTCCCAGCTGTAGTTGTGATTCTACAGTTTTAGTTGGTACAGAATCTTTAGATGTATCAATATCTTGTTCTTGATTATTCATTTCTTCTTGGTTTGATAAAGAAGAGGATAAGATATTCTTAAACTGATTTAACATAAGCTCTCATGCCGACTTAGGGAGAAGAAAGTACTTGATTTTTGATTAGAGCAACAGACTATTTAAATATCGGTCTCTAGTCAGTTTAGATATTAGCTTTAAGATTTAATTTTCCTGGGTAAGACAAGACATTCGTAACCTTATATTCTTTCCTGTCCAGCTTTTTTTAATTTTATCTTCCATATTTAACTATTAATACTCAACTGTTTCAAGGGAATAGCTGTTTAATAATTAAAAATCTGTAGAAATAATAAAGATTTTGTCAGATTGATTCAGAAAAAAATCAACTTATTTTCTTTTTTTTATTGATATCAACTACATTACTTTTTGTAACTCGCAAAATTTCAAATTGCTCTTAATGTAATTTAATATACAAAATATCTCCAAATATTTTAGTGGACACTTAGATAAAACTAAAAACTAAACAAACACATTAAGGTGGAGTAGTTAAAGTATTATTGATTAAATAACTATTTAGGTAAAATTGCCCCAGGCAGCTTAGACATAATATTGTAAACATAGATATTGTTATGGTAAGGAGTACAGGTTTGAGTTGGCGACTAAGACTATCAAATTGGCTTTCTGGTGGCTTACTAAAGAAGTATCAAACAGAGGCAGAATTAAGTAAAGCAAAGATAAAGCAAACACAAATAAATGTAGATAACCTGAAACAACAATTACAGCACTCCAAAAGAGAAACAGAGCGAGTTAAAGCCCAACTAATGATGAGTAAAGGATTCCAGTTAGAATTAGGAGAGACTCAACTCAAGCTAAAACGAACTTCCAACGAGTTGCTTAAGTGTCAAAAACAATTAGAACAACAACAGCAAAAAATAGAGCAAATTGGCACCAAAACAGTTAGTTACGAAGATTGGTATCAGCAACTACAAACAAAAGTAGAGGTCTTAGAAGTAAAACGTTTGCCACAAGAAGATTTTGACTCTCTATGGGGTTTTAGTATCGCTTCACCCAAAGCTGAAACCAAATTACAAGGTGGTTCAATGATAGTGAAAGGTTGGGTACTGGGGAAAAAAGCTTTAGCTACTGCAATTAGGATTAATCATCAAGATAAAATTCTTCTAGAGACTCCGATAGATTTGCCTTCCCCTGGTGTGACTCAATATTATCCAGATATTGCAGCAGCAGGAAAAAGTGGATTTGAAACTTCTTTATCGTTAGTGGGTATCCCTACAGACTCAGAGCTAGAAATTCAAGCTTTACTAGAAAACCAAGATATCATCAATCTTAGTATTATTTCCTTACGGCGTTAATTCTGAGAAAGCTTATCAGCACCTAAACAAAATTAATGACACATTGGAGTTCTTCTTTTCCCTTTTCCCTGCTTGCTCCGTCGATAAGCCCTTCGGGTGGGCGTGGAACAAGCCGACGCGTAATGCACGTCGGCAAACAATCTGGAATCAAATTCCAGATTGTTTACCTTGTTTATTAAGCAACTCAATTTTAAAATGAGCGAACGGTGAGTTACATCCAATTTATTTTGCTTTCAGTGTAAAGTAGCACTTGCAGAGATGAATAAAGGGATTAAATTGATTCGATTCGATTGAGAGAAAATTGCCGTGTTTAAGACCGATGAAACAACTTATCCCAATCCTAATTTGTCTGTGGTTTTGGTTAATAGCTCCAGCTAGCATCAATGCCTCGATCGTAGGAGAAGAAATAAATTCCCAGGTAACAGAAAAGTTAACTCAGCCACAAAAAACCTATCATTTGCTTGTGTTAGCGCAAGCAAGAGGAGAAGTTACAATTAATCCCCCAGCTACTAAGATTGTCGTTACTTCTCAATCGGGAGATACTATAATTCGCTGTGGTGACGAACAGAATGCCTATAGTTGTTCTCCTGGTAAAAGATTAGAACTTGAATATGAAGTCACTGCACCAGTCTCTAAGTTTTGGGGAGAAAATCTCAGCGATATTCAAGTTAGATTACAAATTGATGTCTATCAAACAGTACCTATGGACAATAGCCTAACCAAAAACAGCTAAGCTTGGACTGAGCTAAGTTGCCTACTTTCTGTTGCCTATTCCCTCTTGCCTATTGCCTTGACTAGAATTGAAGAATGCAGTTTAGATGCGTCTAAGCTTAAACTAAACCAGAAAAAAAATTACTAATAACTGTCAAAGAGTAATCGGTGAGTCTACATAAATAGTGGGTTCTTCCATCGTAAATTCAAGGTGATGAAATTTAAGCTTTTGAGAAATCTTTTCATTGGCTAATTCCAACAAACGTTTGCGTAATTGAAGTGAAT
>JBFRWE010000313.1:0-3819 GCA_051439345.1 Xenococcaceae cyanobacterium | reverse complement strand
CGCCGATTATTAACGAAGGCAAGTTATTTGGTTTACTGGTAGCTCATCAGTGTTCTAGTCCCCGTGTTTGGCAGCAATACGAAATCCGTTGGGTAACTCAAATTGCTACTCAAGTAGGCTTTGCCCTTGATAATGCTAAACGGCTAGCTAGTTCTACCGCTCTGCAACAACAGGCGGATAGTGGTAATCAATGGACAAAGGCATTACAAGAATGTATTCAGTATCTGCGTGGATACCATCGACAATCAGATATTCTGACCATGTCAGTAGAAGAAGCTCGTCTCGTCTTAAATTGCGAGCGCGTGGTAGTCTATGGTCTCAACCGAGATTCCTACGGAAAGGTAATTGCCGAATCAGTCGCCCCTGGTTGGACAAGAGCTATAGGTATAACTATTAAAGACCCTTGTTTTGAAACTAGGTATCTGGAAAAGTACCAAAATGGTCGAGTTCGCGCTCTGGACAATATCTACGAAGCAGGTCTGAACCTCTGCTACATCGAGCAACTAGAAAAATTAGAGGTTAAAGCCAATTTAGTTACGCCCATCATTGTAGAAAATCAAATTTTCGGCTTGTTGGTAGCCCATCATTGTGAGCAACCCCATAAATGGCAACCACAAGAAATTGATTTCTTGAGCCAACTTGCTACTCAAGGAGGCTTGGCACTGGAGCGTGCCGAATTGATAACCCAACGAGAGCAGCTAGAAAAGCAAACTGAAACTGAAACCCAATGGACTCAGTTTTTTACTCAAGCTGTTCAACACATCCGCCAATCCCTTAAGCACAAAGATATTCTCAATATTTCCGTTGAAGAGGTTCGTCGAGCTCTAAAGTGCGAGCGAGTGGTAGTCTATAGTCTTAACCAAGAAAAATATGGAGAAATAATTGCTGAATCTGTAGCTCGTGGCTGGACGAGAGCTTTAGGTCAAATCATCAAAGACCCTTGTTTTGAAGCTAGATACCTAGAAAAGTACCGCGATGGTAGAGTTAGAGCATTAGACAATATCTATGCATCGGGGATGACTTCTTGCTACCTAGAACAACTAGAAAAGCTAGAAGTCAAAGCCAATTTAGTCACACCCATTATTAATGAGGGTAAATTATTTGGTTTATTAGTAGCCCACCAGTGTTCTGCACCCCGCCAATGGCAGCAATATGAAATTC
Source organism: Xenococcaceae cyanobacterium (assembly GCA_051439345.1). GTDB lineage: Bacteria > Cyanobacteriota > Cyanobacteriia > Cyanobacteriales > Xenococcaceae > JASJDJ01. The sequence goes on along the minus strand of JBFRWE010000313.1, from coordinate 2,658 downwards.
GCTGGGTAACTCAAATCGCTACCCAAGTAGGCTTTGCTCTTGATAATGCCAAACTGCTTCATGAGCTAGAACAATCTTCTTTAACTACTAATAAAATTTCTGCTCAACAGAAACAACAAACAGAAGTATTCACTCAGCAAGTGTCAGAAATATTGAGAAGTGGCACTACTACCTCCCAAACTCTCTCTCAAGAAGCCTTACAACAATCTGAGACAGTTATGGATGTTCTGCATCAATTTCAAGAGATGAGTGATGCTGTTAGAGGTCAGGTAGGTAATCTTCAACAAGTTAAAAGTCAAGAACAGCAGGAGCCGTTAAAAATACAACACCTACAGGAAACTTTAAATCAAGCAGTGGATAATATTACTGCAATCCAAGATTCAGTTAACGATGCTTCTCTTAAAATTATGCAGTTGAGCAAGTCTTCTCCTAAGCTGCTAGAAGTAGTAAATTTAATTCAAGATTTAGGGAAACGCCTTGCACAAGAGTCTATGAACTTAACTATTGCCATTAGCAGAACTGAAAGTATGCCTCAGTTGTCAGTGGCTGAACTTACTAAGACTGTTCTATCTCCGATGCAGCAATTATACGAAGCCAGTGCACAAATTAATCCTTTGTTATTAAGCATTGAAAGGGAAACTCGCGATGCAGTAACAGCATTAGATTCTAGTCAGCTCAAACTAACTAAAGGAACGGATGCCCTCAAGGATGTTCAGCAAAAACTCAGTCAAATTAATCTGGACAGCGTCAACAGGAGCTTGCTTGTAGATAAAATTGTTCGTGCTAGCGAAAATCAACTCCAGGTTTCTGCTTCGGTGAGGCAATCTGTTCAAGAAATTGGCAACCTGGCCCATCAGATCTCGAATAATTCCTTCGTTATGGTTGAATCTTTCAACCGACTCGCAGCTTTAACTCAACCATACCAGCCCAGTCAAGGTTAAGTTAACCAAAGTTGAAATCCAGTCTGAGAAAGCCATTGAAGCAATTTAATTCAAAAAATATGTACTTGAGCAAAATTAGATGTAAAAAAGAAAAAGGGAGTTTGAGATACAGATTTAGTGTAATATTCAAGTCTTTTATCCGTATTTTTACATTGTATTGGTAGTTTTCTCGCAGGCAGAATTATCACTTCTTTTGCGTGAGGAGAGACGCGGTCAAATTTGAGCGTGGGCTTTAAATTTGACAGAACTCTTGCATTTAGCATTATGATTAACAAAAATTTACTTGGTATCTTTAGTGTAGTTTGTCTTTCAGGAATAAGTTTTGTAGCCCATAACTATCCTGCCCAAGGATTAACAGACAAATCTCAGAAAAAAGGTAGTTTTCAACCAGAAATCTATCAAAGTGTAACAGAAAAAACAGAATCTAATCTAATTAGAGAGCGAAACTCTAACAATGTAGCCAACCCAAGTACTATTGAGCAACCACAACCATTGCACATAGCAAGAGCGGTATTTACTGGCAAAGCTTCTTGGTATGGTCCAGGTTTTCATGGTCGTCTTACTGCTAATGGAGAAAGATATAATCAGTATGCTCTCACTGCTGCTCATCGTAGTCTACCCTTCGGCACTAGAGTTAGAGTGACTAATATGAATAATGGTCGCTCTGTAGTGGTCAGGATTAACGATCGCGGACCTTTCATTCGAGGAAGAGTAATCGATCTATCTACTGCTGCTGCTAGCAATATCGGTATGATTCATCATGGAGTAGTACCAGTAAGAGTGCAAGTAATCAGATAGAATTCAAGCTATTGTCCCGACTTCTCTTAAGCGATCTAAACTGTTTAAGGGCGTTAGATTTAACGCCCTGATTGTTTTTTGCGCGCTCTTGAAGGGGCTAATCAACAGTTACTAAATCGAGGGAAATAATCTCTTAGTTCTTTTCTGATATATTTGGTATCGATCGCCATATTTCAAAATATTCTGTCGTTAATGGTAATCCTTTTTCTTTTCTAACTTCTAAACACAATTGAATTGCTTCTTGAATATTAGTTAAGGCTTCTTCTTTTGTTTCGCCTTGACTCATGCAACCTGGAATAGTAGGATATTCAATCACATACCATCCTGCTTCATCTTGATATATTGTTACTGGAAATTTAATGCTCTTTTTAATCTAACTTTAGTATCTTTCTTCTTTGTATAATCAATTTTGATATATTCGCCATCACTAATAAAGTATATTGTCATTTTTTTTAAATCAACTTTCATTATAAAAATCTCCAGTTACCATATTTCTTAATTAAAGTGCAAATATTGTAGAGATAATCAATAAATTACCCCTACAACTAACTAATAATTAAAACTCTCCTCTCAAAGCACTATCACATCGATCGCAAATTGTAGGATCGTCAGCAAAACTACCAACACTCACAGAATAATTCCAGCATCTTTCGCATTTCTCACCATCAGCTTTGACAATAGCAATAGAAACATTATCGGATTTACTATTGTATTCTGCCTTATCGATCGCATCGATATTATCTACTAACTCTACTTGGGAAGCTAGGAAGAAATAACGCAATTCATCAACAGATTTGGGATTAACTGAATTAGCAGAATTGAGAGAAGCAAGTTTATTTTTTAATTCAGTATCGGCAAGATAAAGTAATACTTTAGCATCTAAAGAAGAACCGATCGCTTTATCTTGTCTGGCTGATTC
>JBFRWE010000312.1:0-16937 GCA_051439345.1 Xenococcaceae cyanobacterium | reverse complement strand
CTAATCACTATTGGGAAGGATTTAAAAATTGATACTTAACACAACAGCAGTTATGATTTCACTGTAATTGCGGTAATTGCTTGTCTTAAACAATATTTAGATGGGACAATTCGCCAACCTGGACTGTCGATGATGGGACATATTGTTGCTCCTGACAGGTTGTTTGAGGATATGGAAAAAATGGGTATTAGGTATGAAATCTCCACCACCTGCTGAACTTATTGCAACCATTACGTCCAAAATTTTTGTAGCAAGATTTTTTAGTGTTATGGATACTTTGCAAGAATTATCGGGATAAGGATTGGAGAAAGATAAGTGGGGTTAATCTTCAAAAATATCAGTAAATTTACTCTTCAGAATTTAATTTCAATAATGTTAAAAAAATCAGTATCGGATAATATCCAGAAATATTCAAGATATTATCCTGAATAAGGTTAATAGACATAAAGATCGTTGGTATCCTTCTTTATAAGGTAGATACACAGAAAGTTTCCGTCTAATGGATAGTTATGCACAAAAATATAATGAACTTAGGGACTGAATATAAACAGCATCAGGTTTTTGCCAAACTGGATGAGATGATTGAGTTTTACAAAAGTTTTTCTTTCTCAATATTTAACTTTATAACACAAGGGACTAAAGCAATTTGTAATATTGATTCTTATGTTTATTCTTCAATTCAAGGAACACTTGAATCTATAAAAAATATACTTCAAAATGGAAGAATAAATGATGCATATGCACTATTAAGAAAGTACTATGACTCAACAATAATTAGCGTTTATACCAATTTGTATTTGAATGATAATTTTAGCCTCGAAAATTTTGTTGTCGAAAAGATAGATAATTGGTTGAAAGGAATAGAGCAACTTCCTGAGTATCGCATAATGTCTCAATACATCAGAAACTCTACTAAATTGAATGAAATAAACGATCTTCTATATAAGGATGATCGATATCAGGAAATAAGAAATCGTTGCAATGACCACACACATTACAATTTCTACAAAAATGTACTCTTAAACGACAATAAAATATATTTGGAGAATAGGGTTAGTACATTGAATACTTTTTCAAAGGATTTGGAGCAAATTTTCATTCTGCATATTTCATATTTATTTTATCTGAACGATCATTACATGATGTCTAGTGATTATGTTGATAGTTTAAATTGTGGACTAACGCCAGAAGAAGACTGTCAATATTTTGTTGCCCCGTATGTTCAGAATGTATTTAACTCTGTGATTAAGAAAAACAGAATGGATTTAGCAGAAGCAATTAAGAATAAAACATCGATGAAACTTGATTAAAATATCTGCATAACAAATCACTACACTGGATTTTTATCCCGCTGCGCTCCTTAAAAACCAGTGAGTTCAACCATTAGGCTTTTATCGAAAAAGCAATTGAGAATTTTATGGCGTTATATTAAGATAATACATTTAAGAGTATCATTAAAAAAAGTTTTGATGTCTATATAATCCTTTTACTTACACATCATGATCGCACCTTAATCGTTAAACAAGCATTAATCCCGAAGCTAAAAACTCCCTCCTTTATCAGAAAATAATGTTGTTTACCATCATCGAGAGTTTTTCTCCCAACGACGGCGATCGATGGATAAGCTATTGTAAGTGGCGTGGTTTAACCTTTACAAAATTTGATTCTATCGATGGTATCCTCAGACCGACTCTCTTTAATGCTCCTACCAGAGATGAAGACTGGAATCATATTGTAAATGAGGATTTTAAACTTCATCTAATTAATGACTATGACTACGCCGTAAAGAAACACAATGAAATTGGTAAGGGTGATTTAGTGGGCTTGAAATTTGACAAGCATAATGAGAGTGATTCATGCTTCCTGGGATTTGACCTTATCGATCGCTATTGCGACGTATCATTACTCACTAACTGGGGGAACGATGTAGAAATTATCAATCGTTCTTTGTCACCTTCTGGTCTGGTTCTGAATCGTCAGTTGATTAACGAGATACAGGAGGAGTTATTAAGAACTAGCGGTGATGATTCCCATGTTAAAGGATGTCAGATTGTGTCAATCTATCGACCAAGTAGCAGTTAATAAGCGTTAAGATGCTTTTGTTGGCGAATCGCGATCGGTCGGCTACACGACAGCGCGATCGCACTTTATTATTAAACAAGAATGAATCCCGAAGCTGAAAACCCTCTAGAAAGTAAACTAAAAGCAGAATTACAAAACTCTGAATGGTTACAGAAATTCAAGCAGTTAGGCGATACTTTGAGATACGTGAAAACAGAAATTCCTTTAACTCAACTCTGCGATCTGAAGTGGAACACAGAAGATGATAGTTTAATAATTAATTGCCCAAATAAAGAAATCTGGCAAGAATTATCTCAGCAGCCAGAGAAAATAGCCAAATTGAATCAAAAAGTAAATCGTTTGATTCTTAAGTATGCTAACTATCAAGAACTTGTTTTTGAGCGAGAAAATTGCGATCGCTAACAATTTCAAATAAGAATAAAAACTAAAGTTGTTGACTTGCCTTTTCAGCTAAGACATCATCCATCCAAGCATTAATACTTTTATTCGCTTTTTTCGCAGCCAAATAAATTTGACGGTGATTTTCAGGAGTAGTTCTAAAAGGTAATTTTCCTGAAAAAGGTTTATCTGGCTCTTCTCCTAGTTCCTCACACCATTCCAAATAATCATCAACTGAATTATGAAATTCTTGTTCTAATTCCCCAACAGTATTACCTTTAAAAGTAATCGTATCTTTGATATCTAATACCTTGCCAAATAAAATTCCTGCTGCCTCATCTATTTCAATCTGAGCCGTATATCCTTTATATTTCATAGTTAATCTTAAAAATTAATAATCATTAGGTTCTATTTCAGCATTTTCTAAAAATTCCCTCACAGATTTAACTGCTCCCTTATTCGTTTCTTTTTCAGGATGAGGCTCATGGAATACTGCTTTAACTCCATTTAGAGACACTCTAACTCTTGAACCTCTTCCCTGAGAAACTTTAGCACCAAGAGCTTTAAATAAACTTTCAATATCCGTCCATTTGATATCAGAGGGAACTGGTGAAGTGAATATAGCTTTTAAAGTCTGGCGTTGTTTGTTATTCATACCAAACTTGTGGTTTATTCCTGTTCTTAGAAGTTTAGAATATTGTCTATAAGTACAAGATATATGATATCAAAAAATGATATCTTTACTGGAGAGATCGCTTATTGTGAGGAATTTGTTTGTTTAAAGCGATCACGCAGTGCCTCGCTTCGCGAGATCGCATTCTGATAAACAAGATATTGATACGATCTTATTCGTGTTCGCGACAAATCCGAAGACTATCATCATAGCTGAGAGCTTCTTGAGTTAAACCGCAGCGAAAGCCATCTTCTTCTCGTAAAAAAAATCGACAAGTATGACAAACACCAAAACTACGCGATCGATTAGCTCTTTGTAGCGAACTCAATAATAGAGAGAGTTGAATTTCTAAAGATTTAACTTGTTCCTCTGAAAGTTCCTTGACTGCATTGGTAAACAGAGATGGAGGAACAATTTGCTTCAGTAATTCTTGACCTTGAGTCGTCAAAATTAGGTGGACTACCCGCCGATCTTTAGCATCAGCTTCTTTAAGAATGTAGCCTTTTTTCTCTAATACCTTGAGAGATTGAGAAACAGTACCTTTCGTAGCGTTGAGATAATCGGTCACAGCTATGGGTGTATTACTGTAACGATTACAACGAGAAAGGTAAAAAAGTACCTGTAAGTGAACCTCTTGCAATCCAAATTCATTACCGACTAGTCTTTGTTCGACACGCAAAAGATTGCCAATACGTTCCAGAAGTTGATAGAGAAGAATATTATCCATAACAATATGGTATCGAATCAATACTAGCTTGACAAATAATTTTGCTCTTGGCACAATAATAGTATCGATTCGATACTTATGGAGTATTTTTATGAAACGCTTTACCAACTTTGCTAGTTTAGCTCTTGTTCTCGCTAATCTTGTTGCGCCTGCCATAGTTTTAGCTGAACCGATTAATTCTGTTAATTCTGTGGCATCAAGTCGCGATTTAGAACTTAAACAAGCTCAAGTGAGCTATTTATCAGATCTTGATTTATTAGTTTTTGAGCAAAAAGTCAAAGGCACTATTGGCAATACTCTTCCTACTGCTGCTGGTAAAATGGATACTGCTCCTGTTTTGGGCTATGTTTTCCCTACTACTCTTAAACCAGAAGATGTCGGCTTTAATTCTACAGAAGGAATTGTGGCTTTAGCAGTTACTTCTCATCCCGATTTTGACGATACTCCTTTGTGGGATGAAGACAATGATAATAACTATGGTAATGATGGAGTAATTTTTCACACTCATTGGGTGATTTTGACTCAAGATGAACGTGTGGCTGGAGGTTTGTCTGTTAAAGAGTTTAAGAAAGAAGATAAAAGTGTGATTCTTCCTCCAACTAATCCAGGAATGCCAATGTATATGGATTCTCCAGGCTTCTCTATTGTTTCTCAAGAAAATACTTTGAAGGTTTTAGTACCTGCTCAAAGGGTCAATCGTAACATCAAGTTTAATTTTGATGGCGTTACTGCATATATGGAAGTTAATACTTCCGATAAAAACAGACCATTACTTGGTGTTTATCAAGTTTATAGTGTTCGCTCTAGGGATCTCAGTCTTCCTTATAAAGTTCAGCAACGTTAGATTACAACTCAATTTGAGCTAGGAATGTAGTTGAAATCAACCTAAAATAGTTTGAGGAAAATAACCATGAGAATAATATTCATGACGATTACTTGTTGCTTCTGAATTCAATGTTTTTAAGATTTAGCAAGTTCTTGCCATTCCAAAATCACTGGATAAGGAAGCACAATTTCCACAGGGTTTTCTGCTGTTAAAGGTAAAACTAACTTTACAGAGCGATCGAGGGGAAGGCTAGAAATAATCTCTTGCACATCAAATTCACCCACATTAGGACTAGGGGATTTTTCAGCAAAGCGATCGCTGGCACTAAAAACCTGTTGATCATCAATTACTATAATCAAATTTCCTGGGTGAACAAATTGAAACATTTGAGGAAAGCCTACTAAACGTAAATCTATCTCCTGAGTTTGGTTATTTTTAACTCTTTTAAACAAGACGACTTGCCAAGTATTTCCTTGGTTATCCCTTAACTTATGGCGAGATGAATAGAGGATTTGTCCTATTGCTTCTTCCTGTTGTTGGATAGATGCGATCTCGCCATAAGCGAGGCACGAAGCGATCGCAGGTTGAGGAGAACTAAAGTTAATCGTTAACATCGCGATTGCTATTAGTAGCCAAGAGATAATCTGTTTATTATTAAGTCCCATTAAGATTCACCCTACTACTACATGAGCCATGATTAATTTTTGGTCTAAAAAAAATATTAAATATATTGCTATATTACCATATAGTTATGTAAAATAAATAAAGAATTGCTAAGAAATGTAAATAAAAATTGCGTTTTAGCAAAACAATGCTCAACAGAGGTTTAGACATGTATCACTTCAGCAAAGTATTAGACACATCATTTGAAAATGCGATCGCACTAGTTACGAAAGCTTGGGTTAATTCTTGCTGGTGCTGTTATGGCAATTAGTGGGTTAGCAGGTTCTTGTCTGCTCTATGGCTTGTTGGGTATTAACACTCGCAAACAAAATCCTCAAGTTAATTAAAAGAAGGTATTTAACAATGGAAGAAAGTTTACGCTTAGAGAGTCCTTCAATGTCACGAAGGCAACTACTTAACTTTATTACAGGTGCAGCAGTTGCTGCTACTGCTAGTGCAGCCTTATATCCTGCTGCTAAGTTTTTCGTTCCACCCCAAGAAGTTGGCGAAGATGGTTCGATACTGGCTAAAGATATTAATGGTAATTTGATTCCTGCCAGTCAGATTCTAGCCAAAGCACCTGGAACTAGGGCTTTAGTTGCAGGATTAGCAGGAGAACCAACCTATCTTACTGTTACCGAAGATAATAAATTACACGCTTGGGGAATCGTTGATAATTGCACTCATTTAGGCTGCACCTTTCCCTGGAATCCTAATGACAATCAATTCCAATGTCCCTGTCATGGTTCTCGCTATGACCATGAGGGGAGAGTAGTTCGAGGTCCCGCACCTCTTTCTCTAAGACTAGCTCACGTTAGCGTTGCAGGAAACTATATTCGGATTGCTCCTTGGACAGATATCGATCCACGTACAGGACAAAAACCCTGGTGGGTTTAGTTTTTTCCTTGCGGTTTACCTCAATTTATCGTTCCTTTCTCGCAATGGAAAAGGAGCGATAAACAATAGTAACAAGATTAGGAAAAAAGATTTTAATGAGAACTAATATAAATTATAGACCACAAGTTATTGACCTCTCTCCAGAGGAATTTACTCATTTAGCGATCGAAAAATAAACAGTAATCAAAGACCATCTTGCATAAAAATTGAGATCTAAACGTAATAGATTCAAAATCATTGCGATGGTTGTTAGGCGAGAAAAAATACATGTGTCCTCGTATAGTTGAGAAACGTCTTCTTCATTCTTCTAGTTTAGAAGGTGTAGCTAAATTATGGCTTGTTTTGGTAGGAGTTAATCGATACCAAGATGAAAATTTACCATCTCTGCAATATTCAGCCCTAGACTGTCAGGGTTTAGGGGAAGCTCTCAAGGAAGCAACTCAATCTTGTAGAGCTAGAGAAGTGATTACTCTTCATGATTTTAGTAATCAACAGCCAAATTTAAAGACATTGCGCCAAAATCTACAACACATTGTCGCCAATGCCCAACCAGCAGATACCATTCTCTTATATTTTTCTGGACACGGTGTTTTAGATCCACAAACTCAACAAGTTTTTCTCTGTTTAGCGGATACTATCAAAGAGCAGTTAACCACCACAGGTTTAGCGATCGCAGAATTATTAGGATTTTTAAGTGATTGTCGCGCTAGTCAGCAATTAGTATGGTTGGATGCTTGTCATAGCGGGGGAATGACTTTAAGAGGTAGTTTGAGTAAGCCTAAACCTCAATCTTTAGCTAATCCGACTCCTCAGTTAGTAAAGGTATTGCGGAAGAAAGCTGCTCAGAGTCAAGGTTTTTATGCTTTGCTTTCTTGCGATCAAACTCAGCAGTCTTGGGAATTTCCAGAATTGGGACATGGAGTATTTACTTACTATCTCATGCGGGGTTTAAGGGGAGAAGCTGCGGATGCTCAAGGAACGATCGAAGCAGATGCTCTTTATCAATATGTTTACCATCAAACTTTACGGTATATCGATAAAACTAATCAACAGATTCGTTTAATTAATCAACAAAAAAGTAGTCGGGGAGAAAGACAACTTCAGTCAGAATATCCTTTGCAGACTCCCAAGCGGATTGTAGAAGGATTTGGTAAAGTAATTTTAGGCAAGCGATCGCCTGCTGTTTCAACTGCTAATCCTCGCCAAGCCCTAGTTGTTGATGGACTGAGTGATAGTAAATTTACTTTAGCTTTGAGCAAAATATGGCAAGGTACAGGTAAATTTGCTCTAGACTATTTCCCTCAAAGGAGTAAACCTTGGTCAGAAGTAAAAAACGCCATTAAAGCTTGTTTGAGTGTAGGAGCGCAAACCGAAACTTTCATCGAAGGGGAAGCAACTACTGCTTTATTGTATCTGCGGGGACAAATCGAAGAAACAGACTCAGGGGAATCTTGGTTAGTCTTAAAACAAGGACTGCGTTTAAATCGTTCTTGGCTCAGAAAATTACTGCGGGATTGCCAAGGTACTCAACAGATTATTATTTTAGATTGTCCTGGTGCTACTTCTTTAGCTGAGTGGGTAGAAGATTTAGCCTTAGAGTCGGAATTAGGACAATTTATTGTTGCTGCTGCTGCACCTGTAAATGTTCCCCAACAGTTTACCCAAGCCTTATTAACCACCCTTAAACAAGCCGATCTTCAGAAAGGATTACCCGTCGCTGCTTGGATTAGTCAACTACAAGTACAGCTAGCAGGGACAGCCATTAAACCTCAGATGCGGTTATCGGGGATTAGGGGCGCGATCGAAGTTTTACCAGGTAGGGGAGAAGGACTCAAGATAGAAGATTCAGGAGCTTACGCGCTTAATTTGTGTCCTTATATGGGATTACAAGCTTTTACAGAAGAAAACGCCCAATATTTCTATGGTAGAGAGGTCTTAGTCCAAAAATTACTCAATCAAATTAGTCATCAGTCAACTTTAGCTTTAGTGGGGGCTTCTGGTAGTGGTAAATCTTCGGTGGTAGAAGCAGGAATTATCGCTCAGTTGCGCCAGGGAAAACAAGTGCCAGGAAGCGAACAATGGTGGATTGGTTGTTTTCGTCCTTCTGCTAAACCCTTACAAGCTTTAGCCAAAATTTTAGTAGATTCTAATACAGCTAAAGAACAAGCACATCAAAAATTACAAATAGAAGGACTTTTATATCAGGGAGTAGAAGGTTTTGTGCAATGGTTGCGAAATCGACCTGAACCCATGGTAGTTTTAGCTATAGATCAGTTTGAGGAACTATTTACTCTAGCAGAAACAATCGATCGACAACAGTTTCTAGAACTAATTTTAGGTGCGGTCAAATATGCCAGCGATCGCTTTAAACTAATTCTAACGGTAAGAGCAGATTTTACGGCTGCTTGTTTAGAAATACCCGAATTAGCCAAAATCCTGCAACAATCTAGTGTTTTAGTCCCCCCTTATCTGACAGAAGAAAATTATCGTAGTGCCATAATCAAACCTGCGGAACAAGTAGGACTGAGAGTTGAATCAGGGTTGGTAGAAGTTTTACTCAAAGAATTAGACCGTTCCCCAGGAGATTTACCCTTATTGCAATTTGTCTTACAACAATTATGGGAACGTCGCCAAGGAGGAAAATTAACCCTCGCTACCTATCAGCAACTAGGAGGAATTAAAGGTTCTTTAGAAAGACAAGCACAATCAGCTTACGAAAATCTCGATCCCGAAGCTCAAGACTGTGCTAGATGGATCTTTATGAATCTAACTCAGTTAGGGGAAGGAACAGAAGATACTCGCCGTCGGGTTAGTAAATCTGAGCTTATTGTAGCCAAATATCCCTTACCCCTGGTAGAAAGAACCCTTGCTGCCCTAACTACCGCTAAAATTGTGGTGGTTAATCTCGATCGCGGCATCGATTTAGGACAAAGTAGGAGTGGAGATCTTCCCCCAGATGATGATGAACTACTCCTAGAAGCTATGCAGCAAGAAGTAACCGTAGAAGTAGTTCACGAAATTTTGATCCGTCATTGGTCAACTTTACGTTGGTGGTTAGAAGAAAACCGTACCAGATTGCGATCGCAAAGACAAATTGAACAATCAGCATTACTTTGGCAACAAAAAGACCAACAACCAGATTTTCTCCTGCGGGGAGTCCGTTTAGCAGAAGCAGAAGAACTTTATCTGCAATACACCGATGAATTGACTAGTCTGGCACAAGAATTTATTGCCCGTGGTTTAGATGAAAGGACAAAAGCAGAACAAGAAGCGAAACAAAGACTCAGAAAAACCCAAATAATGGCAGCTAGTCTGGGTATTTTGGGATTATTAGCCACAACTTCGGCTGGTTTAGCTTATCGCCAAAAGATACTAGCACAAATAGAAAATATCTCGGCACTCAATGCTTTTTCCGAATCTCTACTATTATCTAATCAGCAACTAGAATCTTTGCAAACTAGCGTTAAAGCAGGAAAACAACTTCAGCAAATTAGTAGTTGGGGAGAAACTTTCGTCGGTCGTAATAGTTGGCAGAAAATTAAATTGGAAACTATTGGCACTCTCCAACAAACAGTAGAAGGTACTCAAGAATTAAATCGCTTAGAAAATCATGGTCAAAGAGTAAATGCAGTTACCTATAGTCCTGATGGAGAATTAATTGCCACAGCTAGCAGCGATCGAACTATTAAAATTTGGCATCGTAGGGGTAAATTACTTTCTACTTTAACAGGGCATCAAGACCGAGTAAATGCCTTAGCATTCTCAAATAATAGTAAATTGCTTGCTTCTGCTGGTGCGGATAATAGCATTAGATTGTGGAGTATTGCCGACAATAATGAAGTTCAACCCCTACTTCACATGAAAGGACATCAAGACTGGGTGACTAGTGTTGCTTTTAGTCCTCAAGATGACATGATAGCGTCAGCTAGTCGTGACGGTAAGATCAAAATTTGGCAACTAGATGGCACAAATATCCATACTTTATCTGCTCATCAAGGTTGGGTTAATGATGTAACTTTTGCTCCTAATCAAACCCAATCTGCTTATTTGCTAGCTTCTAGTGGGGAAGACGGCAAACTTAAATTATGGTCTGTCAACCAGAATAGTAATCAACAACTCCAAACTATTCAAGGAGATGAAGAAAGAATTAAACAAATAACCTTTAGTCGTGATGGAAGTAAAATAACTGGAGCTTGTGAAAATGGGATAGTTAAACTGTGGCGAGTAACCGATGGCAGTTTAATTACCTATTTTCCGACTGGAGAGGAAATTAACGATCTTAGCTATAGTCCTGACGGACAATTATTGGCGACAGCAGGGGCAAATGGTCGGGTAAATATCTGGAATGCTGATGGTATCTGGCAACAAAGTCTGAATGGACACGGAGGACAAGTCTTAAGTCTGAGTTTTCATCCCGATGGCAATACTTTAGCCTCTGCTAGTACCGATAAAATCGTCAGATTATGGCAAATTCGTCAACCTACTTTTTTAGAAAATGGTGGTATTTATAGTATTGCTGTCTCTCCTATCTCTCCAGAAATTTTTGCTGCCACAAGATGGAACGGAAAAATCGAATTGTGGCACAAAAACCCCGATAATAGCCGAGAATTACTATTTACCCTACCAGGACATGAATCTACCGTTACTCAAATCCAATTTAGTCCTGATGGTAGCATCCTCGCTTCTGCTAGTTGGGATAAAACTATTAAACTCTGGCGGATGGAAGACAAGAGTCTCATGGCTACTTTGAGTGGACATCAAGATGGCATTCATAGTATTGCCTTTGGTTGGGGCAAAAAAGGCTATGTGCTAGCTTCTGGTAGCGAAGATAAAACGATCAAACTCTGGTCCATAATTGATGAGCAAACAGAACTGATTACGACTTTAACAGACCACCAAGATAGTATTAAAACTCTTGCTTTTAACCCTAAAGGTAGAATACTAGCATCTGGTAGTTATGACCAAACTATCAAACTTTGGAGCAGAGAAGGTGAGCTATTACAAACTTTATCAGGACATAATTTAGCTATTTCTACTTTGGTTTTCAGCCCTGATGGTAATACTCTCGTCTCTGGTAGTTGGGATAATACTATTCGTTTTTGGCAAATTAATCAGCTAGGGAAAGAAGCATCTTTACTAACAACTCTCAAAGGACACCAAAATGGAGTTACTGGTCTTAATTTTAATCCTGAAGGGACTATTTTAGCCTCTAGTAGTGCAGATGGCACTATTAAACTATGGCATGCTTACTCCGAGCATACTCTTCTTAAAACTCTAAGAGGACATACTTCCCCAGTCAATACTCTTGCTTTTAGCGATCGCACTTTGATTAGTGCTGACGAACAACAAGGTTTAATTCTCTGGAATTTAAATCTAGATAGTCTATTAACCCAAGGTTGCGATCGACTTTCTGCTTATCTCAAAAATAACTCTCATTTGACTAAGCGCGATCGACTTATTTGCGCTCGTTAGATATCTTCCCTAAATCAATATTTTTTAAATACATATCTAGAACCGCAAAATGTCGGGAAAGCGATCGCCATCCAGTTAATTCGTGGGGGTAAATTGCAAGATATCTACTATATCTCGGTCACAAAAAATTCTTGAATATGCCTGAGTGTATTATACTTGTTTAGCTATCTTCCTGACAACAAGTCCCTCGAATGCATAAAGAGCCACAAATTAAAATCATCTTAATTAGCAGTATACTGGTAGTTAATTTCTCTTTGGCGACTAGAGCAGAAACAGTTTTAGAAGAGATCGAGCGGACTGGTGTTCTCAAAGTTGCTGTTAGGGAAGATGCTGTTCTTTTTGGTTATTTAGATTTAAATAACAATTTGAGGGGATACTGTCTCGATCTGATTGCTGTATTGCAAAAAAGAATTAAACAAGCAATAAACAGAGATACACTGACCACAAGATTATTCAAATCTACACTCAGCGATCGCTTTGCTCTAGTAGACAATCGAGTTGCTCATCTTGAATGTGGTCCTAACACGATCAAGAGTAACTTAAGCTATGGCGGAGTTGAATTTTCTCAACCTTTTTTTATTGCAGGTACGGTTTTTTTAATTAGAAAAGAAGATACGGAGCGGATCAACCTGAATAGCAGTCTAGAAAATATCACAATTGGTTTACTGCGAGGAACTACTACAGCAGAATTTATTGCCCAAAAATATCCTTTAGCAACGATTAAAAATTTTCAAGGTGTAATAGGTCGCAGAAGAGGAGTGCAAGCTGTAGGACAAGGGAAGATTGATGCCTTTGTTAGCGATGATGTTCTTTTGCTCGGAGAAATAATTATACAAAATCTCTCTTTAGAAGAATATAATCTCATTCCTCGATTCCCTTTAACTTGCGATTACTATGGTCTGATAATTCCTAAAAACGATGTGCAATGGCGCGATTTAGTGAATTCTGTGATTGACACTCAAGAAACAGAAAAAGTTTTTACTGAATGGTTTGGACCATTTTTGTCCAATCTCCAGAAAACTATCGAGTTTTGTCCTGACAAAACAGAATAACATTCTTGCTATTTTAAAAGGGTTTCATAGATAATTTTTCCCTCATTATAAATATAGTCGTAGGAGAACCGAAGCCAAGAATTTTTACCCACCTGCGGAACAGTTTCGATTACTGGATACAAGCGAACATCACTTAAACCAATCCTGTTTCCAACGTAATTAGCCCCCTCATTCACCTGGAATATTACACCTTCTAGAAAAGGAGCAAAGAGTAACTGAGTCAAACCTAAACTGAACAATTGCGCGCTGTTTTGTTGCTGTAGGGCTTCTATAGTTTCTTGATTCTGTGGACCAAGCAGAGCAATAATTTCATTTTTGGTTAGGGTAGGACTACTAGTGATAGTGATACCTGAAGATCTGAGTAACGTCTCTAGCTGTATTGAATTAGCAAAGTCTGTAGACGCACCCAATTCGACGCAGCTAGATAATTGTTGTAATTCTGCTGGGGAAAAGCTTTCGGTTTGAGGAATAGGTTCGATATCAGCGGGTCTAATTTGACAAACATCAGCAATTGTTTGGCTCAACTGGGGAAGTAATTCTCCTACTCTGACTTTGACACCAATGGTGAGTTCAATGGACTTGACTCTACCGCTTCTGGATATCTCATCAGGAATTTCACTACCAATAGTAGGAATAATACCAATGTTGAAGAGATAGGATTTGAGCTGGATATCTAGCTCAGGATTGAGTAATCCCTCTTCTGGTGTAAAATTAATACGGTTATCGTAACGGCGAGCCACGAATACCTTAGCTGCTATTATCTCTACTGAGCCATTTTTCAGGCGAATAGTTCCCTGGGGTTTTAAATTTTGGAGGTTGTCAAGAGAGCCATTTAAGGTAATATCTCCACTCAAGCCAAATTTAAAAGGGGTAGCTAATCCGAAACTTAAAATACCAGGCAAGCCCAATAAGCCAGTAGAATAATTTCTTAATACAAATCGCTCCCCCAGAACCAACTGAAAACTTTCCAACTTAGGGGCTATGAGCTTACCATAGGATGTGACAACATTACGCCGAACAGCATTTAGCCATTCCTCTAAGGCTGGAGTCAACTGTTCACTGATATCTCCTTGCTTGGGCAGGAATGCTTGCCCTTCGTATAAAAGAACCTTGCCCCCGATTACTGGAGCAAGAAGCGTACCAGTTACTCTCACTTGAGTGTCGATGTTACCTTTATACAGCTGTGGTAAATTCATCTGTCCCTGCTCGATGGTTAATGTTAAGGGATTAGATGAGTCTGGAGCATCTGGATTTAAAGGTTTCCATACAGGCAATACCCCTGTTATTAACAAATTAGTTTCGGCAAAGGAACCTTCCAATTGCTCTGCTTGCAACCGCTGGTTGTCTAAAGTTATTTTGCCTGTGAGGTTGAGTTCCTTGGCAATACTGGAATTCTTAAATTGAGCGTCCTCAAAAATAGCTTCTCCAGTTACCAGAAAATCGGATACTTTAACCCGTTCGGTTAAATCTAAGCTGCCACTAGCTTGCAGAGCAATTTTACCTTCCCCACTCGTCCAGAGTATTTCTCCTTGAGTTAACCCGGCTAAGAAATCCTGAACCAAAGTTACTGACTTAGTTGTGGTCTTGTCTTGTTGTGGGTTGACAACTTGATTGGTAAGTTCTACTTCTACATTGAAGCGATCGCTAATTCCTGGTTCAGTCGGATAGGGTAGGCTAGCATAAATTTGTAGAGAGTCGGGGTAGGTAGTACTAAATTCTAATCGAGAATTAGAATAATTAAGATTGGCTACTATTTTATCTTGTAGCGATAGACCATTTATCGCTCCCTCTATCCAGGCAACTTCTGCGGTGACTTGAGGCTGAGTTAGACTCCCCTCTAGATTGACTTCGAGATCGAGCCGACCAGCAATGTCTAAAGGAAGTTTAACTATATCATCGCTAATAGTATCCAGAGATATATTTTTTAGGCTCAACTGAGCAGAACTATTTTGCAAGGAGAAATTTCCTGCCGTATAGAGCGTGGCGTTTCCTACCTTAATCTGCATTGGTTCTAATGTCAGGACGCCTTGTTGTAGACTTCCTTGAATGAGTACCTGATGAACAGGAATCAACTGAGAGTCTTCTAGCACAAAACCCAGAGACTGAACTACCGAAGGGAAAGCAGCCTGAGTACGCCAACGCCACTTACTACCTTGTAAATTAAACTCGATTTGAGGTTGCTTCCAGGTACCAGTTAAGGTTACTTCTGCTGTATAAGCTCCCACAATATCTACTTCTCTTCTTCCTCTTCCAGCTCGCTTTTCAATAGCTAGGATTCTGATTTGTTCGTCAATCTGCGATAGAGTATTTATTTGTTGAGCCACAGAAGCATTGACATTGCCGACAGGTTGTACTTGCAAATCATCTGCCTTAGCATACACGGGTGGCTGAAACTGTAAGAAGCTGAATAGACTTTCCAGAGTGGATATGCCCAAGATTGTCAAGACATCTTCTATATGACCTTGGGTAACACTTAGTTTGCCATTTACCTGACCAGATTTAACATTGAGACTTCCTTGAAAATCATATTGACTCCGTTCGAACTTGAGATAGGCTGATTCTAAGCTAATAAAGTTATTTTGAGAGGAAAAGCTAGCTGCAAATTCTTGAGCTTGGATCAAACCAATACCTGGTTGTTGAAGCTGTAGATTACCCTTACCTGTAAGAGTGACTAAATTAATATCTAGTTGTGCTGTAACTTTACCTTGTAGGGTTCCAATAACCCCGATTTGAGTAGTTGGAGCTATGTTGAGTAGACTGAGAGGGAGATTGTTAACTTCTGCTATCAGGCGTTCTCCCTGCCGTTTTCCTGAAGCTATAATTGAGTTTTTAACCCCATCTCCTTGTAATAATTCAAAGGAAACAGGAAGATAGGGAAAAACACATTTCCTTTGACTACAGGGTTCGAGTACCGCTGCGATCGCGTCATCTTTCCCGCGCAAATTAATTGCTAGTTTTTCTCCTGGTGATATTTCTACAGAGCCAACCAACAACGGGTCGAATACCAATTGATTTAGGCTCAAATTCGATAGTTGTAGTTTGCCTAGCAGTTGTAAATTGCCTGGTGCTAGGGGTGCTGACAGTAAGTTTCTCCCTACCAGGCGACCTTGAAAATCCCCGGCTCCAATAAGGTCAATTCTCTGGGGCAGAAACTCCCGCTCTACGGGTAGAAGATCGAGTAGCTCGCTCAGAGCTAAAGTATCGAGATCAGAACGGGCTTTAATATCCAATTGTAAGCGGTTAATATCTGGAGCTGTTGTCAGATTCGAGAAGATAATATTCCCCTGAGCTTGAAGAGATTGTTTACCAAGCTGAACTGATATTGTCTTGGCTTGAAGAGAAGCACTAGGATTATTTGCTGCTAGGGGGGAAAGAGCGATCGCTGCTGTTAGCTGAGCTTTCAGGTCTGGGAATGAAGAATCGATCCCAGAAGTCAAAATTGACCCTTGCAATTGTCCATTATTTAACTGAGTTGTAGCTTGTAGGGTACCATCACCAACAGCTAACCGTAGGTCAGCGTTAGCCTTGAAGTTATTTAAATTGGGATTATAACCTAATGCTAGCAGTTCTTTGAGGGACGCTGAAACATTAACTTGACTTGTTACTAAAGAAACAGGTACGGGTAAGTTGGGCAGGAATTTAGCTAGGGAAATTTTGCCAGCATTAGCTGTAACTTGAAGATTTCCTTGAGCTAATTGGGTGTTAACTATGGCATTGCCTCCGTCTACCTGCAAAATTAGGTTGGCTACTCCTTGAATAGTAGCCAGATCGAAGGTATCTAACCTGCCTGACAATCGTATCTGACTCTTCTCTAAGCTAATTGAGCCAGACCCGCTATCGTCCCGATCGATTAACTCTAACAAAGGATTTAAAGCTAAAGAACTGACCGAAATATCAGTCTGCCAAGTTTGAGTGACTAAATTACTGCTACCATCGATCGTAATTTTTCCTCGCTCTATTTCTATTGCTGTATTGCGCAGAAAAATGTTTTTGTTTTCGAGCAGAACTTCTCCCCCAGCAGCTATGGAGGTCACTCCCTCCCAGTCAGATTGCTGGCGCGATCGCCATTTCAGATCAGCTTGAGGCTCACCGAGAGTACCGCGCACTTGAGCTTGAGCGGTAATGTTGCCAGAAGTAATCTCTGGTGGCAATTTATAGTAAGGAGAG